>JAPLTZ010000082.1:14070-14866 GCA_026397895.1 Verrucomicrobiota bacterium
CGATGGTCACCGCGCCGCGCTGGCCGGCGCGGGAGACGATCTCGGCTTCTTGCTGGTGATACTTGGCGTTGAGGACGGAGTGGATGATGCCTTCCTTCTTGAGCATCCGCGAAAGCATTTCGCTGATCTCGACGGAAATGGTGCCGACGAGGATGGGCCGGCCTTCGCCGTGGATGCGCTTGATCTCGGCGAGCGCGGCGTTGAACTTCTCGCGGCGCGTCTTGTAAACGGAATCGTTGGCGTCCTTGCGCGCGACGGTGCGGTTCGTCGGGATGACGAGCACGCCGAGCTTGTAGATGTCGAAAAATTCCGAGGCCTCGGTCTCCGCCGTGCCGGTCATGCCCGCCAGTTTTTTGTAGAGGCGGAAATAATTCTGGATCGTGATGGTCGCGAGCGTCTGCGTCTCGCGCTCGATGGCGACGTCTTCCTTCGCCTCGACGGCTTGGTGCAAGCCGTCGCTCCAGCGGCGGCCGGTCATGAGGCGGCCGGTGTTTTCGTCCACGATGATGACCTTGTTTTCCTGCACGACGTATTGCACGTCCTTGAGGTAAAGCGCGTAGGCCTTCAGCAATTGCGAGATGCAATGGATGCGCTGCGCCTTGGCCTCGTAATCCGCCTGAATCTTCGCCTTCGCTTCAAGCCGCTTGCGGGCGTCGGGTTCGGGGCCGGCGTCCACCTCGTGCAACTGCGTCGTCAGCTCCGGCAGCATGAAAGCGTCCGGGTCTTTCGGGCTGAGGAAATTGCGGCCCTTCTCCGTGAGGTCGGCCTCGTGGCTCTTCTCGTCAATCGCGAAAAA
>JAPLTZ010000055.1 GCA_026397895.1 Verrucomicrobiota bacterium
CATTCTTCTTCACCCAATCGCACACCTCGCCATCCGTGATGGAAGCCTTCACCACCGCGAGCATCTGTTCGTGCGTGACGCCGGCGGCCTTGAGCCAGGCACCGTCGAAGCCCTTGCCGAGATTCGGCTGGTAATCGGGATGCAGTTTGCCGGCGAGGTGCAGGCGGATCTTGTCAACGTAACGCGGCAGGTGGGGCCAGCCGTCCATGGTTTCGCGCGGGCTGCGCGGGAAGATGATTTCGCTCATGCGCCCAAGATGAAACTTTGGCGCGCGCACGGCAATCATTTTTCGACATTGGCGAACGGGGCGATTCCAGTTAACGTCGGGCTTCAATGTCTGAACCGATCCAGACGCTGGGCCTTATTGCTGGCAACCGTTCGCTCCCGCTGCTCCTCGCGCGCCACGCGCGCGCCGCCGGCGTGACGCGGCTCGTTGCCGTCGCCTTCGAGGGCGAGACCGACCCCGCGCTCGCCGCGCTCGTGGATGACATCGTCTGGCTCAAGGTCGGCCAGCTCGGCAAGATGATCGCCGCCTTCACCGACCGTGGCGTGAAGCAGTGCGTCATGGTCGGCCAGATTGCGCCCAAGAACCTCTTCGACCTCCGCCCCGACCTGCGTGCGATGGCGCTCCTGCTGCGGCTTAAGGAGAAAAACGCTCACACCATCTTCGCCGCCATCGCCGCCGAGTTGCAGAAGGACGGCGTGGAACTTATTTCAGCCACGCCGTGGCTCGCGCCCGCGATGCTCGGAGCGGGCTTCGCGCTCGGTCCGAAACTTTCCGCCGCGCAGCAGGCGGATGTGGCGTTCGGTTTCCGCATCGCCAAGGAAGTTTCCCGCCTTGAAATCGGCCAGACCGTCGTCGTCAAGAACGGCACCGTCCTCGCCGTGGAAGGTTTCGAGGGCACGGACAAGGCGCTCGCCCGTGGCGGCGAACTCGCCGGCAAGGACGGCGGCGCGGTGGCCGTGAAGGTCGCCAAGCCCGGTCACGACATGCGCTTCGACATCCCCTGCATCGGCGCGAAGACGATTGAGGCGTGCGTCGCTGCCGGCGTCTCCGTGCTGGCGCTCGAAGCCGGAAAAACCTTGCTCCTTGACGCGGACGAAGTAAAACAGGTTGCCGCGAAACGAAAAATTTCCCTGACGACCGTCAGTTGAACAACTCGAAACTAAAAACCAGAAACTCGAAACTAAAGTGTTAACCGCCCACGAAATCTTCGGCTTCATGTCTCCCGCGCTCGCGCTGGAGATCGTTGAAAACATCCACACGACTGAAAAGGGAATCTACCGCGCCGCCGTCGCCGCCGTCGCTGAGGCGCGCAAGGTGAGGCCCGTCTTTCTGGAGCGCAAGCCGCGCGCCGAGCGGAACAAGGACATGGTTGCCAGCATCTGCAAACCGAACCTCGAAGCGCTCGCCGTGAATCTCCTGCAAGCCTGGCTGCTAAAATGTCAGACCGCCATGCTCACGGACTACCTCGACGCGCTCGGCATCAAGCACGACAAGGGAATGGTGGATGACCTGCCGGAATCCGTCACCGACGAGAAGCTCAACGCGGCCATCGAGTCATTGCTTGCCAAATACCAGCCCGAAAAGGTGGCCGTGTATCTGCGCGCGTTCAACGACCTGAACCAGGCCAAGTGGCCGCGCCTCACGGAGC
>JAPLTZ010000095.1 GCA_026397895.1 Verrucomicrobiota bacterium
GATGTTTTGTGATGCTACGAAGCGTAACGGAAACTTATCTGGCGATTTGCGGAGGCTTCAACAATGCAAAACACAATCGTGTTTTAGTCTGCGGATGCCTCGGCACTGGGTAACACAAACGTGTTTTGGTCTGCGGACGCTTTGGCACTGCGAAACACAAACGTGTTTTGGTCTGCGGACACTTCGGCACTGCGGAACGCAAACGTGTTTTGCTCTGCGGATGCTTCGGCACTGCGAAACACAAACGTGTTATGCTCTGCGGACGCTTCGGCACTGCAAAACACAATCGTGTTATAGTCTGCGGAGGCTTCGGTACCATGAAACACAATCGTGTTATGCTCTTCTGAGGTGCAGGCAGTTAAGCAAGGTTGCATTTTTACCTATCAGGTAGCAGTATTTATCGCTGCATTATCTTCTCAAGCGCCTTCTTTACACTTCCTTCGGCTAAAAGTATGCGGTTGCTTTCTTCATAGGTAAGTCCGGTGGCATCCATAATCATTTTAGTGCCGCGCTCAATCAGCTTGTTATTGCTCAGGTGCATGTGTACCATTTTGTTGTCGTGCACGCGTCCTATCTTAATCATCACCGCAGTGCTAATCATATTCAGCACCAGCTTTTGTGCGGTGCCCGCTTTCATCCGCGTGCTGCCGGTTACAAACTCGGCACCGGTAATAACCTCAATGGCAAAGTCGGCATGTTTGGCCACCTCGCTGCCTGTGTTGCAGGTAATGCAGCCGGTAATAATGTTATGCGAGCGGCAACGTTCAAGAGCCCCCGCCACATAAGGCGTGCGCCCGCTGGCGGCAATGCCCACTCCTACATCTTTTGCGGTTAAGTTATGCAGTTGCAAATCGGTAAACCCCTGTTCACGGTCGTCTTCGGCAAACTCTACGGCCTGGCGTATAGCGCTGTCGCCTCCGGCAATCAAACCAATCACCAAACCCTGCGGCACACCGTATGTGGGCGGGCATTCACTGGCATCTACAATGCCCAGGCGTCCGCTGGTGCCTGCACCAATATAAAACAATCGACCACCGGCTAACATTTTATCGGCAATAGCATCTACTAACTTTTCAATCTGCGGAATTACCTTCTCTACGGCAGCAGCCACTTTCGCATCTTCTTTATTAATATTCGTAAGCAACTCACCGGTGCTCATCTTCTCCAGATGCCGGTAATGCGAAGCCGATTCGGTAGTGTTCATGATCGCGAAGATAGAAGAGAATTAAATACTGCCACGAATTACATAACAGAGAAAAATAATTTGCATTAATTCGTGCAATCCGTGGCAATAATAAATGGCTTTTTATTTTCGCGCTGAACGAATTGTATTTCACTTTTAGCTTTTGACTTTTAACTATTTACTTACAGATGGAACTCAACAAAACATACGACCCCAAACAAACCGAAGACAAGTGGTATAAATACTGGCTCGACCTCAACCTGTTTCACAGCGAGCCCGATGAGCGCGAACCGTTCACCATTGTCATTCCTCCGCCAAACGTTACCGGAGTGCTGCACATGGGGCACATGCTCAACAACACCATTCAGGATATCCTCATCCGCAAAGCGCGCATGGAAGGAAAGAACGCCTGCTGGGTTCCGGGCACCGACCATGCGAGTATTGCCACCGAAGC
>JAPLTZ010000263.1 GCA_026397895.1 Verrucomicrobiota bacterium
AAGCCGTAGGGGTCGGCCTTCAGGCCGAGTTGCCCGTGAGCGCCCAACATCTCAAACTTGTAGTGCGCGCCTTCGCCGACGCCGGGGACGAAAATCTCCCACACACCCGAACCGCCGAGCATCCGCATCATGTGGCAGCGGCCATCCCAATTGTTGAAATCACCGACGACGCTGACGCGGCGGGCGTTGGGTGCCCAGACGGCAAAGCTCACACCGGGAACGCCGTCAATGACGCGGAGCTGCGCGCCGAGTTTTTCGTAGATGCGCCGCTCGTCGCCCTTGCCGAACAGATACAAATCCGCATCGCTCAAGGTCGGCAGGAAGGAATAGGCGTCACGGGTGCGGCGGACTTTGCCCTGACGGTCGGTGATGACGAGGTCGTAGGCGTAGATGCTCTTGGCGGCGGCAACGAAGCCCTCGAAGACATCGGTTTTGCCGAGCCGCTTGAGCTTGAACGCGGGATTTTTCTCACCGCGCGCGGGCTGCACCTCGACGGTTTCAGCGTCGGGCACGATAGCCCGCGCCACGAGGCCCGAGCCATCGCCCAGCGCGTGCATGCCGAGCAACTGGTGCGGCGAGGAATGCCGGACTTCGACGAGACTCGCGAGCTCTGCTTTGGTCAGAATCATGAGGGCCTGATGATGGCAGACCGTGGGGAAAATTGCGCTGAAAAAATCAGCAGGTCGCTTTTTAGGCGATGATCCGTGCCAATTGCGCCGCCAACACCGTGGAATCGCCTTCGGTCCAGACGACGTGATGGGCGAGCGCCATTTTCTTTTCCACCGGCCACTGGGCGGCGATGCGCTGGCTGATTTGCTCCGCCGTCCAACCCCGCGCCAGCAACCGCTCCCGCTGCGTCGCGGCGGAACAGGCGACGCAGATGATTTTATCGAAGTTCGATTCCGCGCCGGTTTCAAAGAGCAGTGGAATCACAACCACCGCCGCCGCGGAGCCGGCGGTGCGCCATTCCACAATTTGTGCGAGCCAGCGGTCGCGGATGCGCGGGTGGAGAATGGCTTCAAGTCTTTTTCGCGCGGCGGCATCGGCGAAAACGAGGCGGGCAAGTTCCTCGCGGCGCAGTTCGCCGGCGGCGGAAAGAATTTCCGCTCCGAAGGCAGCCGTGATTTCCGCGAGCGCAGGCTGGCCGGGCTGGACAAGCTGGCGGGCGAGTTCATCGGTGTCCACGACGGGAATGCCCCGCTCATGCAGGAATCCGGCGGCGGTGGATTTACCCATCCCAATGCCGCCAGTTAAACCGTAAACTTTCACCGGTTTTGAGAACGGCTAGGGGCCAACCAAGGCGCGATAGAAGCGGGCCGGGTAGTTGGTGGTGACATCGTAGGAAAAATCAAACGGCGGCGTGTTGGTGTAGATGCTCACCCAGTTCACCGGGCTCACGAGATTGGTGGCGGCCTGGATGATGATCGCGCCGGCGCCAACTCCATTGGTGATGGAGAAATGCACCACGCCGCTCCCGTCCGTGTAAATATCCGACAAGCTCGGCGGCCACGGCGAAGTCGTCACATTGACTGCGACCTCGGCGGAGTCGTTGTCGGGATTCGGGTCGGTGGTGGTGGCGCTGGCGGTGGCGGCATTGACGATGTTGCCGACATACGCCGGCTTTCCGGTGAACGTCAAACGCGCGCCGGCATTGGTGGTCAGCGTGCCGACGTTCCAAGTCAACGCCGTCGGGCTGCCGGTGACGGTGCCCTGGGTCTTGTTGGACGAAATCACGGTGAAGCCGAACGGCAGGGTGTCCGCCACCACCACATTGCTGGAAGCCGACGGGCCGTAATTCGTCACGCCGACAACGTAAACCACATTGCTGCCGACGCCGACGGTGCTGGCGGAAGCGCTCATGGAAATTTCAAGATCCCCCGCCGCACCGACCAAATTGGCCGTGGTCAGGGTCAGCAGCCAGCCGTTGGAAATGACGCCCGTATCCAGCGCCGTGTCATCCTGAATGAAAAGATACCAGTTGCCGTTCGGATCGCCGCCGTTCAGAACGGCCAGGTTGGTGCCATACGGTTGCACCGGCGTGCTGACCACCGTGCCCGACCCCGGCGGGTTGGTGATGCTCAAAACGTATTGGCCGAGGCTGGCGTAGGATGAATAGCCGGTGGTGACCGGATCGCCGGAACCTTTCCCAGCGATACAAACATAGTATTTGCCATCCACCACCGGCACGCTCAAGGCCACGCCCTGCACCCCGATGCTGCCGTTGTCCACCGCTTCCAGATTGGTCACCGTGTTCCAAACACTGTCATAAACGGTCACGAGCGCGTGCAAATTGCCGCTCACTTCCGAGACCGACAGGCTGATTTGTGCGGTGCCGGGGCCGGTCTGGAAGGAAAAGAAATCCTTCTCGTCCGTGCGGGCGATGACGCCGTTCGTGATCGGGTTGATGCCCGGCAAGGCCGTGGCCGTCGCCAGCGAACTGCCGAAGTCATTCGACCGGTAATTCAACCCGGTGGCGGTGATGATGGCGAGGTCGTCTTCGGGGTTGTTGGCGTTTGCATATTCGCCCTTGGACCACTGCACGATGGGCCGGTTATAGCCGACGCCCATGATGGGCGCCCAGTCGCCCTGCCCGTCGTAATAGACCACGCCGGCGGTGGTGCCATCGTGATGCAGATTGAGATTGTGGCCCACCTCGTGACTGACGGCCTCGGCGATGTCCTTAGCATCGTTGCCCAGATTCTCCGGGAAAATAAGCGCGGGCTTGTGGTAATCGCCGACCTCGTCAAAAGCCCCCAGATATGCGATGCCGCCGGCGTAGGCGATGTAAGAAGAAATCGGGCTGATCAAAGCGCGGGTGCCAAACACCTGGTCGCTGAGATCGCTGCGGGTGATCGCCGCCTCGCCGGGATATTCGGTCGTCACGTCCACGTCGAACGGCGCGTAATCTTCCGCCACCTGAAACCAGACCTGCTGGATGACGGCCTGCTCCACCGCGCCGAACACGGCGGGGTTGCCATCAATGTCCCACGGCGGCGCCACGATGTCGATGCCGCCGGTGTAGGTCGCGTTCCACGCGGTGCCGGAAATCGTGTGGCCGTTGAAATCGAGGTAGATTGTCCGGGTGGAGCCGGGCTTGCTGTGGAGCAGAAATGTCTGGGAGAGTGGGAAAATCGGCTGCCCGGTCGCGCCCGCGCCGGTGCCCACCGCCGGAACAGCCAGTCCTTCGCAGACGTAATACAGGTTAGCCTTGCCATCCAGACGCAGCGCCCGGTCAGACCGCAGCAGCGACCGCAAAGCCTCGGCGCTTTTCCCATAATGGGCGGCCACCGCATCAATATTGCCGCCCAAGGCCGTAATCGCCGCCTCGCCTTGGACGCCATTCGGGACCTGCACGGTCGGCATCGGCGGACGCGCCGCCGCAGAAGCGACCGCCGCCAGCAGCAGCCCGGCCACCAGCCATCCGGCGCCATTCTTAAAAAACGTGTTGCTCATAAAATCTCGCGTTCAAATCCCGCATCAAGGGAAACTCAACACCGGCAGATACGCGGAAGGCCGGTTCGTGCCAGAAGTAATCTGCCCCGTGCGGGACAGAACATTCGTCGCGGCATCATCAAAGTTAAGCGTAACGTGGCTGATGGCATTCCCGCCCGGAATGCCGACGTTGGCCATGAACAGCGTGTTCGAACCATTCGGCGCCATGACCAGTGCGTCGATGTCCGCCGGCGAAGTGTGGTTCATGTTAGTCAGCGTCACCGTGGCCTTGAGCAGCGTGGTGCCGATGCCGCTGACCTGGATGACGGACGGATACGGCGAGGCCGCCGCGTTGTCGTTGATGACGATCACGTTGGTGTTGGCAAAGTTCGTCGTCCAGTTGCCCTGCGTGAAGGTGAACGTCGCCTGCCC
>JAPLTZ010000414.1:0-4212 GCA_026397895.1 Verrucomicrobiota bacterium
CGGTGGCCATGTGGCGGCGGAAGTCGCCGTCGGTGAAGACGCCGGCGAGTTTGCCGCGCGGGTTGACGACGGCGAGGCTGCCGGACTTGGCGCGGGTCATGACCATGAGCGCTTCCTTGACGGTGAGGGTTTCGGCGGCGATGGCGTTGCGCGGGCCAGCGCGCATGCTGTCGCCGACGCGCAGGAGCAGGGCGCGACCGATGGCACCGGAGGGATGGTTTTTGGCGAAGTCGCTTTGCTTGAAGCCGCGCGCCTGGAGGACAGCCATGGCGAGGGCGTCGCCCATGACGAGCATGGCGGTGGTGCTGGCGGTGGGGGCGAGGTTGAAGGGGCAGGCTTCCTTGGGGACTTTGACGTTGAGGTGGAGGTCGCTGTGGCGGGCGAGGGTGGATTTGGGTGCGCCGGTGAGGGAGATGATTTTGACGGAAAAGCGTTTGAGGGCGGGGAGGAGGTTGATGAGCTCGTCGGATTCGCCGGAATAGCTCAAGGCGATGACGACATCGCCGTCGTTGACAAGGCCGAGGTCGCCGTGGAGGGCGTCCACGCTGTTGAGGACGACGGCGGTGGAGCCGGTGCTGGTGAGGGTGGCGGCGATTTTGGCGCCGATGTTGCCGGATTTGCCGATGCCGACGATGATGATTTTGCGCTGCTGGCGCAGGGCGGCGACGCAGGTCTCGACGGCAAGGCCGAAGGCGGCATCGAGCCGGGCGCGGACGCTTTTGAGGGCGGCGATTTCGATGGCGAAGACTTCGCGGGCTTGGGGCAGATGGCGCATCGGGTTGAGATTGCCACTGGGCCGCAGCGGTTTCAACCCATTTGAGGGCGGACGGGCGGGCGAGGCGGGGGCGGATTGGGAGCAAGATTTCGTTGACAACCGGCGGGTGGTGGAAAAAAATCCCCGAAGATTATTGCTCGGTAAGGTTTTTTGATGTAGAGGTGGTAGGCGTTTCACAAGAATACTGTTATGAAAAAAATCATCGCGTCCGCAGGGTTGCTGGCCTTGGGCGCTACTGCCAATCACGCCGCCGACTCTATGGGCGGGGCCACGGCTGACAAACCTTGGGATGCGTCCCTGACGGTGCGCGGGTTCTACGATGACAATTACTTTCTCGCCTCGCAATCCGCTGACCGAAAAAGCAGCTATGGTGTGGAGGTTCGGCCATCGGTGGGGATTAGTCTGACGGGGCAGCAGACTTCATTCGGGGCGCGGTATACCTACTCGATGCGGTATTTTGCCGACCGGGAAACTAAAATCGTAGACCCAGTAACTCATGCCGAAAAGGATCAGAGCACTGCCGATCACTCGCATGAGTTCAACGCGTGGCTTTGGCATTCGTTTTCAGAGCGGTTTTCCTTGGATGCGGTGGACACGTTCCTGATTTCGCAGGAGCCGACCCTGTTGGAGCCGGATGGCATCGCGACGAGGCGTTCCAACGGCAACAACATGCGGAATGACGGCACCATCAAGTTGCACGCGCAGTTAACGCGGTTGGTGGAACTAGTGCTGGGCTACCGCAATGTGCTCGTTGATTACGAGACCAAGGGCGGCAACACTGCGTTTCCATTCTCCACCCCAAGCTATAGCGGCCTGCTGGACCGGATGGAGCACAACGCGAACATTGATCTGCGGTGGCAGTTCCGGCCTGAAACTGTCGGGATATTTGGCTACCAGTTCGGAATCAGCGATTACAACGGGAGCGAGCCGATTGGAATCGGATTTTTCCCGACGCCCACGATTCTTTCCAGCGACAGCCGCAATTCCCGTTCGCACTACGTTTACGTCGGATTGGAACACAGTTTTCTGCGGAATCTGGTCGGCTCCGTCCGGGCGGGCGTGCAATTCGTCAGCTACTACAACAGCCCGACGAGCGACGAAACGGTCAGCCCGTATGTGGATTTGAGCCTGCGTTACAACTACACCACGGGCAGCTTTGTGGAGTTGGGCTTCCAGCATCAGCGGAATGCCACGGACGGATTCAGTGTTGGCACGGACAGCATCACCACCGACCAAGAGACTTCCACCGTTTACGCAGCCATCACCCACGCCATCACCCCGAAACTTATCGGCAACCTGAACGGGCGTTACCAATGGTCCACCTACAACGGCGGAAGCGCGCTGTATGACGGGCAGACCGACAACGTGTTTTTGCTCGGCGTCAGTTTGGAATACCGGTTCAACCGGCACCTCTCCGCGGAAGTCGGCTACAACTACGATGTCGTGACTTCCAACATCGCTGGGCGCGACTACGACCGCAACCGCGTGTTCCTTGGTATGACCGCCAGTTACTAACCAATGCCATCGCTTTGGGGCTGGTCGCTCACGCGCTGGCCCCTCTTTTTTTGACTATGGACCCGCTGAAAAACAATCCTGCCGCCATCCCCGACGCCAAGCTGCATTTTCTCGACTACTGGCGCATCATCCGCATCCGTAAAACCATCATCCTCGCCGTCTTCCTGCTCGTGGTGGTCACCACCGTTTTCGTCACCCTCCTGCTGCCCCGCGCTTACTGCGGCCTCGCCCGCATCAAGGTTGATAAAAACCGCACCGACACCAGCTTCCTCGAGCCGCAAAACACCTACCAATACGATCCCTATTTCATCCAGACCGAGTTTGAAGTGATCAAATCCCAAAACATCCTCTACAAAATCATCGAAAACCTGAACCTGAACGCCGAGTGGGGCAAAAAATACGCCAACGGCCAGACCCTGACGACCGCCGAGACCCGCTCGGTTTTTGAAAAACTCCTGGACTTGCGCCCCGTCCGCAACACCAGCCTCATCGAAATCCGTTTCTACAGCGAAGACCCCAACGAAGCCGCCCGCGTCGCCAACGAAGTCGCCGTCGTCTACCGCGAATACCGCCGCGACCAGCAGAACGACCAGACCATGAGCGGCATCAAGGCCCTCGAAAAGAAATATGACGATCAGGCGGTCAAAGTCCGCGAAGCCCAGGCGAAAGTGGACCAGCTCCGCACGGAATTAAAAATCAACGAACAGGACGCCGCCGGTAACGCCCCCTCCACCACCTTGGATCAGGACACCCTCCGCCGGCTGGAGTCCCAGCGCATTGAGGCCGCAGTCAAATACGGCCAGGAAGCCTCCTTGCTCAAAGATTTGAAAAGCAAGAGCCGGGAAGAACTGAAGAATGTTATTCCAAGAGCCGCCCCTGATCCTCTGCTCCACTCCTTCCTGATTGATCTCGGCCAGGCCGAAAACAAACTCGTGTCCCTCCAGAAAGATTTCGGCCCCGAAAACCCCGAAGTCAAGCGCGTCGCCGCCCTCGTCGCTGACCTCACCCAAAAGGTCAATGACTGTATTGACGGCACCCTCGTCGGCCTGCAATCCAAGGTGGACGCCGAAAAAGCCGCGCTGGACATCCTCTCCACCGAAGTGCAGAACGCCAAGCAAAGCGACACCGAAAAAGCCTCCAACAACCGGCCCTACTACGACGCCAAACTCAAGCTTGAAGAACTCCAAAACTTCTCCCGCGTCCTCAAGATGAAGATCGACACCGAATACGTCCAGCTCCAGCTCCCCAAGAACTCCATGGTCGAAATCACCGACCGCTGCGACCCCACCACCCTCAAGCCCGTCAAGCCCAACCGCCCCCTCAACATCGTCCTCGGCGTCATCGTCGGCCTCATCGTCGGCGTCGGCCTCGCCTTCTTCATCGAATACCTCGACACCAGCGTCAAGACCATCGACGACGTCGAACGCGCCCTCCAGTCCCCCGTCCTCGGCGTCATCCCGCAAAACGTCGGCCGGCTCATGGACGAAGGCGCCGAAAGTCCGCACGCCGAAGCCTACCGCGTCCTCCGCACCAACCTCCTCTTCTCCCGCAAGGACGAAAAACTCAACAGCGTCGCCGTCGTCAGCGCCGGCGCCGGCGAAGGCAAATCCACCACCATCTTCAACCTCGCCACCGTCTTCGCCCAGAGCGGCCAGCGCATCATCATCGTGGACTCCGACCTCCGCCGCCCCTCGCTCCACAAATTTTTGCGCGTCAGCAACAACCTCGGCCTCACCAACTACCTCCTCAAGCAGAACACCCTCGAGGAAGTCATCCAGCCCTCCGCCGTCGCCGGGCTGGACTTTATGGCGAGCGGCAAACTGCCCAGCAGTTCCATGGGCATCTTGAACTCGGCGCGCATGCGGGAATTCATCTCGGAGGTGCGCAAGCGCTATGACATGGTGTTCTTCGACTCGCCGCCG
>JAPLTZ010000414.1:4217-6166 GCA_026397895.1 Verrucomicrobiota bacterium
CCCATCATGGGCGTCAGCGACGCCTCCATCCTCGCCAGCGAAGTGGACATGACCCTGCAAGTCATCCAATACCGCCGCTACCCGCAGCCCATGAACATCCGCGCCAAGCAGCTCATCGAGAAAGTCGGCGGCAACCTCATGGGAATCGTCCTCAACAACATCAACATGGCCCAGGACGAAAGCTACTATTACTACAGCGGCTACTACCACGAATACTATTCCAAGAACGAGGACGAAGAATCGCCCGCGCCCAAGGCCGTCGCGAAGTCCAAGCCGAAAGCCTGACTCGACATCGGCCAAAATTCCTGATTGCCTGTCGCGCAACCGGACGGACACGACCACTATGAGCTCACCGCGGAAAATTTTTCAGCGCACCACCATCACGGCAATGCTGCTCGCTACCCCCGCCCTCGTCACCGCCTGCGACTCCTTCCTTCGGAATGAAACCCCCGACCGTTCCGGCGCCCCCGCCGCCGGCAAGACCTCCGAGGCGCTCAACGTCGGCGACCTCGTCACGGTGGTTTTCTCCGACACGCCCACCCCCACGCTGCCCTTCGAGGAGCGCGTCAAGGACGACGGCACCATCACCCTCCTGCTCAACCAGACCTTCCAGGTCGCCGGCAAGACCCGCAGCGCCGTGGAACGGGAAGTCCGCGCCCGCTACGTCCCCGCCTACTTCGTCAACCTCACCGTCACCGTCAAGCCGCAGGAGCGCTACTTCTACGTCAACGGCGAAGTCAAGACCCCCAGCCGCCAGCCCCACCCCGGCGAACTCACCGTGCTGAAAGCCATCGCCTCCGCGCAGGGCTTCACCGACTTTGCCAACAAGAAAAAAGTCCGCCTCACCCGCGCCGACGGCCACACCGTCATCGTCAACTGCGAAAAAGCCCTCAAAGACGCCCAACTCGATCTCCCCGTCTATCCCGGCGACAAGGTCGACGTTCCGCGCAGCATCTGGTAATGGTTCAGCTCAAAATCTCCACCGGCGGGCGGGCGGGCGAACTGCAAATCGTCCGCCATTTTCCGTTCGCCATCGGCCGCGCCGCCGGCGCCGACCTGCGCCTCGAGGAAGCCGGCGTCTGGGATCAGCACCTTGAACTCGACTTCGACCCCGCCCAAGGATTCATCCTCAGCACCAAACCGCCCGCGCTCGCCACCGTCAACGGCTGGCCCATCGAAGCCGTCGTCCTCCGCAACGGCGACAGCATCGAGATTGGCTCCCAGAAACTCCACTTCTGGATTGGCGAGACCCGGCAGTCCACGCTGCACCTCCCCGAAAACTTCGTCTGGGCGCTCATCGCCGCCGTCACCGCCGCGCAAGTCGCGCTCATCTGCTGGCTGCTGAAATAAAAAGGCGCAGGCTCTTGCCTGCGCCAGATTTCTTTGCGGTCTTTGTGTTCTCTCGCGGCAAATCAATGCCGGAAATGCCGCACCCCCGTGAACGCCATCGCCATCCCGCGCGCATCCGCCGCCGCGATGACCTCCGCGTCCTTCACCGAACCGCCCGGCTGGATCGCCGCCGTCGCGCCCGCGTCCGCCGCCGCGAGCAGGCCGTCCGGGAACGGGAAAAATGCGTCGCTGCAAACCACGCTGCCCGCGAGCGGCAGCTTCGCCTCGCCCGCCTTCCACACCGCGATGCGGCTGGAATCCACCCGGCTCATCTGGCCCGCGCCCGTGCCGAGCGTGCGGCCTTCGCCGACGTAAAGAATCGCGTTCGACTTCAGATGCTTCACCACGCGCCAACCGAACAGCATCGCCTTCAGTTCCGCCGCCGTCGGCTGCCGCTTCGTGACGAACTTCAACTCCGCCGCCGTCGTGACTTTCAGGTCGCGCTGCTGGAGCAGGAATGAATCCGCGCCCACGCTGCGCACGTCCCATGGCTGCGCCGCCAGCGGGCATTTCGTGATTTTGAGCAGCCGCAGGTTTTTCTTTTTCTGCAAAATCGCCAG
>JAPLTZ010000485.1 GCA_026397895.1 Verrucomicrobiota bacterium
GATTTTTACCAGCGGATTAAACTGGATAAAAAGTACTACCAACTCAAATATTTATTATGTGCGCGTACCCGCCAGCGGCAATTTTACTGTAAACATAAAGGCCGGGGTAAATTATGGCGATATGTTTGCTTCAGAAACTTACCCAAATTTAGATGGAACCGGTATCTGCAATCCTTATCAGGGCAATTATTTTCAAACCCCTGCAGCCGGTGCAACTGCCACTAATTGGTATGGGTTCAGCACCTGTTACAATATGCAGCATGGTCCTCAATGCGCTGCCTGGGTAGCCAATTACGGCAGGGTTTACGCTGCCTTTAACCCTACCTGGGGTGGCTCAACAGTCACCTATGCCAGCGGGGGGCAAAGCCAAACTATATGTCCGGGTTATGCTATGAGTACTATTACATGGAACATTGCCACCGGGGTAGATGTGCTTGCCGTTACGGGTCTTCCTGCCGGCATTAGCTATAGTTTTAACCCCAATGGCAGTGGGGGGGGGACGGTTACTATTTCCGGTACACCTACGGTTCAAACATCAGGGGCCTATACCTACAATATAGTTTCAGGCGGTACCAGCCCAAGTACAAGTTTAGGCAGTGGTACATTAACTGTTGATAATACGGCACCCACCCTTGCTAGTCCGGGTAACCAGACTTTAACAGCAGGCGGTTCGTGCACAGCTGCATATACGATAAGCGATCCGGTAACCGATAACTGCTCGGGTGCTAAATGGGGTTATTCAACAACCGGAGTTACAACTTTAACATCAACCGGAAATTCAATAAATGACGGAACCAACAGCAGCTCACTTACCTTTAATAAAGGGGTAACCACGGTAACACTTACCGGTGTTGACGGTGAAGGTAATAACGCCAGCAATGCCTCTTTTACTGTAACCGTAAGTGATGCAACAGCACCTGTAGTAACCTCATGCCCTGCCAGTTCTTCCGGAGTAACCTCAGCGGGTGCCTGCACAGCAGCAGTACCTAATTATGCAGCCAGCACAACAGCTACCGATAACTGTACCACTTTAGGCACTATTACCCAAAGCCCTTTGGCAGGGGCTTTAGTGGGCTTAGGCGCCACTACCGTAACGGTTAGCGTACCTGATGTTGTACCTAACACAAACACTACCTGCAAACCGGTATTTACGGTAACCGATAACCAGGTACCTACGCTTAATAACCCCGGTAACCTAACCTTCTCTGCAGATGCCAGTTGCCAGTATACTTACACCATAGCCGACCCTATAAGCGATAACTGCACCGGTGCAAAATGGGGCTATTCAACCACCGGGGTTACTACTCTTAGCTCAACGGGCAATACTATAAATGATGGTACCACCAGCGGTGCCCTTGTATTTAATAAAGGCGTAACCACAGCTACCAATGCAACCTTTACCATAACCGTAAATGACAACACAATACCTGCTGTTACCACATGTCCTGCAAACCAAAGCGCCAATACAATCAGCGGCTTTTGTACGGCACCGGTACCTAATTTTTTATCAACCCTGACTGCCAGCGATAATTGCACGGCATCAGGCTCGCTTACTATTAGTCAAAGCCCTACTGCAGGCACTCAGGCATCAACCGGAGTTAATACAATAGTTATTACTGTAACAGATGCAGCAGGTAATTCCAACACCACTTGCCGGCCTACTTTTACGGTAACTGATAACCAGTCCCCTGTATTAACAGCCAATTCGAACCAGACCTTAAATACGGCAGCAGGTGTGTGTACGCAGACCTATACGATAACCGATCCGATAGCGGATAACTGCGGATCTTTGTGGGGCTTTACCTCATCGGGCGCTACGACCACGCTGACTTCAAGCGGCAATACGATAGCGGACGGCAGCAACAGTTCGGTGCTAACTTTCAATAAAGGGGTAACCACTATTACATTGACCGGAACAGACGGCACAAATGCGGCAGTGACGAAAACCTTTACGGTAACGGTAAGTGATGGAGAGCTACCGGTATTGACAGCCAATTCGAACCAGACCTTAACCACGGCAACAGGTGTGTGCACGCAGACCTATACGATAACTGATCCGATAGCGGACAACTGTACGGGATCTTTGTGGGGCTTTACCTCATCGGGCGCTACGACCACGCTGACTTCAAGCGGCAATACGATAGCGGACGG
>JAPLTZ010000098.1 GCA_026397895.1 Verrucomicrobiota bacterium
GCTGGTCTTCGGTGTAGGCGTGGGGCATGGCGTTTAGCAACTTGCGCTCGGGGATTCTCCGTTACACATCCGGCTGAAATCGTCATCCGTCGGAATCCCAACCTTCATGCGTTGATATTTGTTCCAGATTTCAGCCTTCAAGGCCAGAAGCTCATTTCGCAACTCAACCAAATGGTGGCGTCGGTGTCCCTGCTTCAAGTTCTCAATCAGTTTTCTCAACTTCGGGTAGCGTTCCTTGAAATCATCCGTGCCTTTCTTGCCGAGGTAGCGGAAATCGTCGCTCATCAGCACAAAAGCGTTCTCAAAGTGAAACCCGACATCTTTCTTCCGCTGGTCCGAGTCGAAGTGGTACTTGGCTGATGCTTTCCGGACGGGTTGACCATTTTCTACCCGGTAGATGGAGTCGGGGCGTCTCGCATACTCACGCTCTCGATAGTAGGCGTCTCCCTCCAGCTTGGCAGTCACTCGGGCAATGTAGATCAAACGCTCCTCGTATCCTTTTCCACCGAAGCCGAAGACGAGCGCCCCTTTCCCGGCAGTCCTCCTAATCTTGGGTTTGCAGATGGCGAGACTGAGAAGGCTGCCCACGATGCATGGTGCGCCACCATTGTCGGCGACCATCTTGTAAACGTAAATGTCGGGCTCGCTGTTGCTCATGCGGGGTTGTTCTCCGCCACCAGTTCCGGCTTTTGCGCGAGAAACCAGCGGTGGAATTTTGCGGTATCGTGGAAGGCGGGCAGCCTCACGCTGCGGTGAATGTAGCCGTCCTTGATGTCGAGGCCGCCCCAGGCGTCCAGCAGGTCGTTGCGGACGCGATAGACGCCGCCGCGCAATTCGCCGATGGGAATGCAACGGCGCAGACGGCCCGACACGCCGGGTTTCGCGCGCACGACGATGTCGCCGTCGCCGGGCTCGCGGCGCGTGTGTGCGTTTTCCGCCCAGCGCGATTTCGGGACGGACTTGGCCGGGATAATTTCCTCGACCACATACAAACCGATGAGCGCGTAGATGAGCGGTCGCGCCGGACCGTCCACCGGACGCAGAGCTGCGAAGAACGCCAGCAAGTCACCAGCGGTCAGCAGCGAGGTAATGCGCTTTCCGCGCTGGCCCTGGTCGCCGTAGGTGAGTTGGTCAAAGTCAGGATCAAGGTGCGTGGCCGTGCCGAGCAGTTCCATCGGCAACTGTTCACCAAAGCGTTTCGCAACTGGAACGAACTCGTCGTATCGGCGGGCCATGCCATCGCGCAGCGGCTTGGTGTCGGTGATGGTGACGTAGGCAAACTCGCCGGACGCCAATCGCATCGGTACGTTCCAGCAGCCGTCCGTGGAATCAATACCAACTCTGACGAGCAGTCCGTTCATGCACCCCCTCCGTTCCAGCCAAGCTCCGCGAACAACCCGATGGCGGGCTGCTCCACAAGCTGGTCTTCAGTATAGGCGTGGGGCATGGCTATTCTCCCAAGAGATACTTGGCAACCGTCGCGACATCTTGCTGCACCTGCTTTGGATCGCTGACGAACTCGCGAACAAACCCGGCAGCCCGCATCGGCCCGTCCTTGTCAGCCGTTAGAAAATCCTCCCGCAATGTGGCCACTGCCGAATCGAAGCCCCTATTCCCGGCCGCTCCCTCTGCGTGAAACCCTCTCACCGCCGCCGCCGGCCCGTCCACAAATGCCGACACCGCCAGCAGCACGTCATACGCATCCTTCGGATGCCTTCGTCCCGTTGGACCGCCGAACGCATTCAGCTTCATCACCAGCAACGGCCCGATGTCTGCCACGAACACCCAGCGCACGGTTTACACCGGGAATCACACTCGCGACCACGTCATCCACGAGTCGCGTCCCGGTTTGCGACGGCGGATCTTCCGTCAGAAAATCGAGATAAACCCGAATGTCGCCAAACTTCCGCACCAACCGGTTGTTCTCGGCGATGAAGCCCAGCCCGGCCAGATCCGATTTGATCGTTCCATACTGTCCGCCCGACGCGCCCAGGGTGACTCCGAAATCCACGTCCACCGTCACCGCACCCGGCAAACGCGTGGCATCTTTCCTCGTCAGGTAGTGCACCGCCAATCCACCGACCAACACGAGGTCATCATGATACCGCTCCAACGAACGCCACGACGTCAACAGCGCCCCCTCCGCCGACACCAGACTGGGCCGCGGATATTCGCTGAATGTTCCGAACTTGCTCACGTGCTCCGGCCTCCCGCAAAGTCAGCCCACTTCCGCAGCTCCGCCGCCTGTTCATCCCCGCGCTGACCTGCGCGGAGCAAATCGAGGTAAATCTGCACATCCGACGCCAGTGTGAAACCCTCCACCACTTGCGTCTCGCGAAGAAGTCCATCGTCCTTGGGCACGACCAGCCACAAACGCCCGCCATCCTCCACACGCCGTGCCAGTAATTGCTTCTCCAGCGTGGTCGCGTCTGGAAAACCATTCACATAGACCGTCACCACCGGTGGCAACGTGTAAGGATGCCGCAGCCAGCCAGCAATCCACTGCGTAAAGGCGTGCGGCCTGTCTCCCAGGAAATCTCTCAGCCGGGCCGCGATCTCACGCGGCTCGCTTACCAGCAGCGAATACTGATGCACCGTCGTCCGCTTCCGCCAGTCATCCCGCGCCGCCCACGCATCCAGCAAGGCGTCCCGCTGCTTCACCTGCAACACCCGCTCCCGCTGCGCCAGCAAACCCTGTTCAATCAAGTACCGGGACAAACGCGACACCAGCCCCTTGCTCAAACCCGTGCGCTCCACCAGTCCCTTGTGCGTCCATTCGCGGTCGCCGTGACTCAACAACGTCCGCGCCAGCCGCGAACCCTTGACCGAAAACACATCCGGCTCGGCGGCGGCCGCACGGAAACGCCGCTGCTTCGCCTCGCGCTCGATTAACACGCCCTCCGTCCGCAGCCACAACCGCCCGTTCAAGTCAGCGCAGCTCAACCCCCGCTCCCGGCACAGCCGCGCCAGCGTCGCCGAAATGTTCGGCGCGATCATCAGCAGCGGATACGGCTGCTTTTGCTTCGCCAGAAATTCCACCTCCCTCGCCGCCGGACTCAATTTGAACGCCACCCCAAACGCGATCCGCCGCTTGTCCAGCGTCAGCTCCCCAATGGCATCCAGCCCCCCCTCCCGGCGGGGTTGCCACTCCTTCCAGCACCAATTCAGCGCGCAGTCCCCCGCCCAAAGGGTGCGGACCGCCTCGCGCAATTGCGCCTGGGTCTTGATGGTCTTTCGTTCACTCATAACGCCCTGTTTACTGCGCAGTAAACAGGCCAATTCCCGTAAACTCAAGGTTGTTTTTTAACAAATCCTGCACTTAAATTGAATCCACGTCTTTCACCGCCCGGTGAAAGCGGCGTTTTGACTAAAATTCCTGCCACCGGCGGCTCAAGCCCCACTCGTCCAACATTGGCCAGTGGGTCCACCGTCGTTCCGACCGCTTTCTCATCCACCCCCTCCCCCTTCCTCTCCCGCCCAAACAAACCGGCTTGTTCAACCCAAACCCCCTCCCCCCCTGGGAGAGGTCCGGGGTGAGGGTGCGCCCCACTCCAGCCCAACGCGCCCAGCAGCCGTTTGGCGGGCTGCTCGTCATGCTGGTCCCCGGTGTGGTCGTCGTCGCGCATGTGTCAGTCAAGTTTCAGTCAAGCGATTTGTCAAGCAGTCTGCGCAGGCTTCTCTGCTTTTCGGCGCAATGGCAGGAATGCCAGAATCACTTCGCGTTGCGCCCTGACCTTCCGCCCATCCCGGGCAATCAGCCCCATCTCAACCAGTGCGTTCAAATCGCGCTGCACGGTTTTTGATGTCTTTCCCGCGTAAGCTTTGGCCAGCCGCGGCGTCAGTTCCGTCACCTTCCCCACTTCCAGCCAGCCACCGCCGTCGCCAAGGTCCAGCGCCAGATGCCGCTGCCGTGTGTCCGTGGGGCTGTTCCGGTTCTGGAATCGCTCATGCACGAAGTTCCGCCACACAACATCCCATTGCTGCGTCCAGATTTTCTCAAGCTGCTCCCGCAAGCCATCCACCAGGCCCCGCACCGCATAACCGATGAACGGCACAATGTCCCCGCCCGATTTGCTCGCGTGCTCGAGCTGCCGGTAATACTCCGCCCGCGTCTGGTTGTAGTGGTTGCTGAAAAGATGCGCCGCCGGTGAAGGCACACCCGCCGACAGGAGAATGTGAAACTCCAGCAACCGCGCCGTGCGTCCGTTGCCGTCGCCGAACGGGTGAATCCACGCCAGATACAGATGCGCCACCACCGCCCGCAGAATCGCATACACCGTGTCCGTGCCAGTGGGGGAGTTTTCAGGCGCTTCGAAATCCGGGCCATTGAGCCACTCGCAAAGCCGGTCAACGAGATACGGGCAGTCCTCCCCCGGCGCCCCGCGATACACATTGCCGACCACCCCCGGCTGCGTCCGCAACTCGCCCGGCTTCACCTCCTCCTTCAGTGGCAGCTTCTCCAGACCCTGACGGTTGTAAGCGCGAAAGAGCTCGACCGACAACGCCGGCAGCGTGCCCTCCGCCAACTGTTTGCTGATGCCGTTGCACGCCGCGATGATGTTCTCCACCTCCTGCTTCAGGTATTGCTTCGATGGCGGCACAACCAGCCTGCCCTCCACCGCCTTCAGCACTTCCTCCTCGGAAAGCGTGTTGCCCTCAATGGCCGTCGTCGCCGCCGCACCCTTGGCCAGGTAAAGCTGATGCAACGCCTGCGCTGTGGCCGGGCGCAACGGCACCCGGGAAATATGCTCACATTTCGACGCCGCCTCCCCCAGCGCCAGCCAAAGCTCCGCCCCCGCCTTGCCGAGGTCGCAACGGAAGGAAATCCAGGAATGTGTCCGTTCAAATGTCCGCATCAATGTCCGGTTCTTCGTCCGTATTTACGCTTGAGCATAAGCCTGTTACGCAAATAACGCCAGATTCTTGTCGCGTTTCGTGTCCGCTTCCATGTCCGGTCGCTTGACCCGGTTTTTTACCGAAAAACGCCAATTCACCGCCGGGTGGAACCTGGCCAATTCCTGAAATGGCGGTGTCGATGGCCTCGGGCGGCAGCGCGGGATTCAACCGCTCCAACGCCGCGCGCAACCGGGACACCAACACCACATCACCACTCGTCTCGCGCCCTAACGCTGCGCGACCCTCTCCCTCGCTCCCTCTCCCAGTGGGAGAGGGATGGGGTGAGGGTGCGCCAAACATTTC
>JAPLTZ010000411.1 GCA_026397895.1 Verrucomicrobiota bacterium
CGTCAAACACGAACTCACCGGCAGCGAATACCCCACCCGCCGCAAGCAATGCGAAGCCGCCGCGAAGGCCCTCGGCGTCGCCTCGTTGCGCGATGCCACGCCGGAGCAGTTGGAAAAGAACAAGGGCAAGCTGGACGAAGTCGTCTATCGCCGCGCCCGGCACGTCATCGGCGAAATTGAGCGCACGCCGCACGCTGCCGAAGGCATCCGCGCCGGCAACTGGCCCGCCGTCGGCGCGCTCATGTATGCCAGCCACTACTCGCTGAAGGATGATTACGAAGTGAGTTGCCCCGAACTCGACGCCGTCGTGGAGATTGCGCAGAACATCGGTCTGAAGGGCGGCGTCATCGGCTGCCGGATGACCGGCGGCGGCTTCGGCGGCTGCACCGTCGCGCTCGTGAAGACCGACAAGGTGGATTCCGTGATGAAGACCATCGAGGCGGAATACACCAAGCGCACCGGCATCAAGCCCACGATGTTCGTCTCCCGCCCCGGCCAAGGCGCGACGCTGCTCAAGGGTTGAGCGCCCGTCAAAAAAAGTTCCGGCACAGCTCTAGGGGTTTTCCCTGATTCCGTTTTGCCGCTGCCACCCTAAACTGGCGGCATGGATTCCCCTCAATCCGACGCCAACCGTTCCGCCACGCCCGGTCGCCGCATCCGCACCATCGTGGCCGATGACTCCCCGGAATTTCTCCGGTCGTTCTGCTCGTTTCTCGAAGCGCAGGACAACCTTGAAATCGTGGGCCGCGCCAAGAACGGCGCCGAAGCCGTGCGCCTCGCCGAAACCCTCCGCCCCGACCTCGCCGTGCTGGATCTGGAGATGCCGGAAATGGACGGCACCCGCGCCGCCGAAGTCCTGCGCGAAAAAATCCCCGGCCTGCGCATCATCATCGTCTCCGTCCACGACGGCCCCGCGTGGCGCGAGATGAGCCGCGCCGCCGGCGTGGACGCCTTCGTGCCCAAACACCAGCTCACGGCGGAATTGCCGAACCAGATCCGCGCGCTCTTCGGCGCGGGGGAACTGCCCGCCGCCCCGCCCTTCGTCGGCAGCAGCCTCGGCACGCCGCACAATCTCATTGACGTGCTGCTCGTGGACGACAACGAAGCCCACGCCGCCGCCGTCATCCGCGCGCTGACCCGCCCGCGCGTCGCCGGCCAGGCCGTCGCCCATTTTGAAGTCGAGCACGTCGCCACGGCGGAGGCGGCGGTGGAATTGTTGCGGCAGAACACGGTGGACGCCGTCCTCGTCGGCGTGCGCGCGGCGGAAGCCCACACGTTGCAGCGCATCGCGCCCTTGCGGCAAGCGGCGGCGCTCGCGGCCATCATCGCCGTGCCGGATGTCGCGGATGAACACATCGCCATCGCCGCCGGCGCGCTCGGCGCGGACGAGTGCGTCTGCCGCGAACACGCGGAGCTGCTGCCGCTGGCGTTGCGCTTCCTAGTCGGCGGCCGGCGCGCGGAAAAGTCGCTCGCGAAACGCGAGGAAGACCTCCGCATGCTCATCGAGAACGCGCTCGACATCACCTGCATCGTGGACGGCGAATTCAAAATCCGTTACATCAGCCCCTCGGCGCGGCAGGTGCTGGGCTTCAACCCGGAGGAATTGCGCGGGCGGCCCTGTCCCGCCCTGATCCACTCGGACGACGTGGAGGCCGCGCAGCGAACGTTCGCGGAAGCCCGCCAGCATCCGCAGCAGACGGTGAGCATGGAGGTGCGTTTCCATCACCACGCCGGCCACTGGGTGCATCTGGAAATGACCGGCCGCAACCTGCCGGACGCCGGC
>JAPLTZ010000140.1 GCA_026397895.1 Verrucomicrobiota bacterium
CGCCGCCGTGACCGCGCCGCTGATGCTGCCGCCGCCGCCGAGCGTGCCGCCGTTCAACGCCACCGCGCCGCTGCCGAGCGTGCCGTTCACGAGCAGCGTGCCAGCGGAAATCGTCGTGCCGAGCGTGTAATCGCTGGCGCTGGAAATGACCAGCGTGCCCGCGCCGGCCTTGGCAAGCGCGCCGTTCAACTTGGCGGTGGCGGGCGCGATGGCGAAATTCCCCGAACCCCCGATGCCGGCGAGCTTGAGGGTCTTGGCCGTGACGGTGATGGTGCGGGTGCTGTTCGCGGTCTGGGTGAAACCGGCCTCCACCGCGCTCAAGTCCAGGTCGGCGCTGCCGTCGAAGGTGAAGCCGGCGGTCATTTGCAAACCGGTGATCCCGGTGGGAGTCATGGCGCCGCCGGAGGTGTTGTTGAGGCCGTTGCCGCCATTGTATTTCAGCATGGCGCCGTTCAGCGCCGCGGCGTTACCCAAGTTCACGCCGCCGCCGCTGACGAGGAACACCGAGCCGGCGGCGAAGGAGTTTGAGGCGTTGAGCGTCAGGTCGCCCACGCCGCTTTTCTTCGGGGTCGTGCCGGAACCGCCGACGGGTCCGTTGAGCGTGAGCGTGGCGGCTTCACCGACGTTCAGCACGGTGGTGGCCCCAGTGAACGTGACGCGCTTGGCGGTGGCGAAGGACGCCGTTGCCAGCAGGGTGGCATTCTGGTTGATCGTGATGTTCGTGCCGCCGCCGAGGTTGGCATCGCTGGAAACTTCGAGGGTGTTGCCGGAGCCGGAATTGATCGTGACGTTTCCGGTGAACGTGTTCGCGCCGCCGAGCGTCAGCGTGGTGCTGGCACCGGACTTGGCGAGGCCGCCCGCGCCGGTGATGGGGGAATTGATGACGGCGGCGCTGTTCGCACCGAGGCTGAAGACGGTGGCGGCATTGGTGATGACCAGCGCGGTGCCGCCGGTGATGGTGGGGAGGCCTTCTTCCACCGTGAGGCCGGCGATGGTCACGCTGCCGTTGAGGGTGACGGTATAGACATTGGTGGCATCCGTGCCGGCGGAAAAGACGGCGGTGCTGCCGTTGGCCCACGCTGTTGTGGCGGCGGTGCCGGCGGAACTGCTGCTCCAAAAGACGCTCGTGCCCCAGGTGCCAGCGGGCGCGGCCCCGGCGCCGGCAACGCTGCCGTTGCTGTCCCAATACACACTGGCGGCAATACCGGCAGATGGCATGAGGCCGCCGGCCAGGGCAGCAACCAGCCGGAGCAGGACGCCGCAGCACATTCGCGGGCGGAGGCCGAAGGCGGTTTTCATTTTTCAGTTGTGGGGCGAGGACGCGGGCCTGGACCCGGTCAGTTGTTGTAAGGCGCGGTGCCGGTCGCGTCCACCTGATAGCCCCATTTTTTGATGTAGTCGGCGGCGGGCAGGAATTCATCGTGGGCGGCGGCGAGTTTTCGCTTCAACGTGGCGTCCAGTTCCGCCTGCAACTTCGCAAACTCCGCGCGCCCGACGAGGTTGGTGAGCTGATACGGATCGCGCACGTCGTCGAACAGCAGCCACGGGCCAGCGAGGTCGCGGGTATAAGTGTAACGCAGCGTGCGGATGCCCCGGTATTCCTTCCCGCCCCGTTGCCGCGTCCACTGGCCGAACGGCGCGGCGCAACTGATGAGCGTGACGCTGTCCGAAGGATTCTGGCCGCCACGGATATGGCCGCTGTAGTCGAGGCCTTCCACGGATTTGGGGATGGCGGTGCCGCACAGGCCGAGAATCGTCGGCATGAGGTCTTCGGAATTGATGAGCGCATCGAGCTGACGCGGCTGGCCGCCCAAGCCGGCGGGCCAATGCAGCAGCAGCGGGATGCGGATGGATTCCTCGTAGGGCTGCTGCTTGTTGCGCCCGCCGTGCGAGCCGAGCAGGTCGCCGTGGTCGGAGGTGAAAAGCAGCAGGGTGTTTTTGGCGAGGCCGGCTTTTTCCAGCGTGGCGCGCAGTTCGCCGAGGCAGTCGTCCAGCGCCGAGCAATGCGCGTAATAACCGGCCATCATCTTGCGGGTATCCGCAACCATGTTCGTCGGGACATTGGGCGGCAGCTTGAATTTTTCCGGCGCATACAGCGCGCGGTATTTTTCCGGCGCGGTCTGGTAGGGGTCGTGCGGCGGCCCCCAGGCGAGGAAGAGGAAGAAGGGTTTGTCCGCTTTCGCGTGGTCGCGGAGATAGTTTTCCGCGTCGCGCGTCTGGGCGAGGGCGTCGTAGCCTTCCCACTTCAATTTCACCGGGCTATTGCTGGCGTAGTAGAACGACCCGTTGTAATCGTGCGTGCATTCCAGAGCCTTCCAGTAATCAAAACCCTGATGCCGCTCCGGCGGGATAAAGCTTGAACGCCCGTGCCCGTCCACATGCCACTTGCCGATGACGGCGGTGTCGTAACCCGCGCTCTTCAGCGTCTTGGCAATCGTGGCGGCATCGGGGGAAAGCGGCACGTCGTTCAGAAAAACGCCGTGCGTGAGCGCGCGCTGGCCGGTAAGAAACGAGGCGCGCGTGGGGCAGCAGACGGGCATGCCCGACACGGCGTTGACGAAACGGGCGCTCTCGCGCTCCAGGCGGTCGAGGTTGGGCGTCTGCACATTCGGGTCGCCGGCGTAGCCGAAGGCGCTCGCCCGCCACTGGTCGGCCATGACGACGATGACGTTGGGGCGCGCGGCGGCAAACGCTCCAACAAACGGGGTTGCAACCAGCAGGGTGCAGAGTGTGAGTGTGTTTTTCATGCCATGTCTGTTCATTTTCAGTTTGTGTTCAATGCGCCTTCGCTTCGGTGTTGATCTCTGCTTTCGCTGATTCAAGCCCGTCGGAAACGGCCTTCAACACAATGCGCCCGGCTCCCTTGGTGGACTGGACGATGACGAGGGCGAGGCCGTTGAAGGCGTTGCGCTCGCTCGCTTGGAACGGCTCGAAGCTCGTGGCGTCGCCGTTGTCCACGGCGAGGATTTTTCCGGGGCCGGAGATTTCAAACTTGAGGTGGTTCTTCGAGCGCGGCACGAGCAGGCCGTCCTTGTCCGCGACGGTCACGGTGACGTAGGACAAATCCAAGCCGTCGGCGCGAATGGCGGCACGGTCAGGTTGCAGCGTGACCTTCGCCGCCGGGCCGGTGGTCTTGACGATGTCCTGCGCCCACTCCTTGCCGTTCTTGTAGGCGACGACTTTGAGTTCGCCGGGCGCGTATTTTACGTCGTCCCAGCGCAGGCGGTATTCGTATTGGGCTTTCTTTTTTCGACCGAGCGACTTGCCGTTGAGGAAAAGTTCCGCCTCGTCGCCACTGGTGTAAACGTGGACGGGCGTGACCTGCCCAGCGCGCTCGGGCCAGTTCCAGTGCGGGAAAATGTGCGCCATCGGAAAATCAGGACGCCAGTGCGATTGGTAGAGGAAGTAACGATCCTTCTTAAACCCGGCGAGGTCGAGGATGCCGTAGTAGGAACTGCGGGAGGGGATTTGGATTTTGCCAAGTTCCTGCAGTTCTTTTTTCAGCCGCGCCTTTTCCTTGGCATTGCTGACGTTGAGGAGATTGCTCAAGTCCTTGTTGAACGGCGTCGGCTCGCCGAGGTAGTCGAAGCCCGTCCAGACGAATTCGCCGGCGACGAACGGGAACATTTCCTGTCCTTTGAATTCGCCTTCGGCGCGCGTGCCCCAGGTCGGCGCGAAGGAATCGTAGGAACTCACCTGGAAGTTGGCGATGCAGTCTTTTTTATCGGCGGTCACCGGAAAGAAATACTCGCCGCGCGAGCTGAAGGCGGAGGCGGTTTCGCTGGCGATGATGGGCAGGCCGGGATTGAAATTGTGAAACGCACCATAGCTCATCGACTTGTAGTTGCAGCCGAGCACGTCGAGTTTTTTCTGGAAACCGTTCGTCGCGGCTTCGGCCAGGTTGCAGCCGGCGGTGACAAAGCGGGTCGCATCCTCGGAGTGAACAATCGCGGCGAGCGCGCCGGCGAGCTTGCGACCGTCGAGCGTCCGCTGCTCCTTGTTGACCTCGTTGCCGATGCTCCAGAGGATGACGCAGGGATGATTGCGGTCGCGGCGCACGAGCGCGCGCAAATCCTTCTCGTGCCACTCGGGGAAAAGCGTGGTGTAATCGTTTTTTTTCTTGGGATTCGTCCACGCGTCGTAAGCCTCGTCCATCACCAACATGCCAAGGCGGTCGCAAAGGTCGAGCAGCTCCGGCGCGGGCGGATTGTGGCTGGTGCGGATGGCGTTGCAGCCCATCTCCTGCAACAGCTCGATCTGCCGCCGCAGCGCGCGGACGTTGATGGCCGCGCCGAGCGCGCCGAGGTCGTGGTGGTTGCAAACACCGTTGACGCGCACGCGCTCGCCGTTCAGGAGAAAGCCGTTGTCCGCCGTGAACTCGATCGTGCGGATGCCGAACGGCGTCTTGACCGTGTCCACCACCTTGCCCGCCTCCGCGACGGTGGTGACGGCGACGTAGCGGCTGGGCGTTTTCAGATTCCACAATTTCGGATTCGCCATACTCGCCGTGAGCGTGGTGGCGGCGTTGGTTTTCGCCGCCACCTTGAGGCTCACCGGCGCGACCGAGGCGATGGCTTCGCCGATTTTCTGCCCGTCGGTATTCACCTCGAAAATCTTCGTGCCAACTTTCACATTGGTGTCGGTCGCGGAAGAATTTTCCACCGTCACCTGCAAATTCACCGTCGCGGACTCCTTGGAAATCTTCGGCGTGGTGATGCAGACGCCCCATTGGCCGACGTGGACGGGCGCGGTCTTGATGAGCCAGACGTTGCGGTAGATGCCCGCGCCGGGATACCAGCGCGAGGACATTTCGGGATTGTCGAGGCGGATGGCGAGGACGTTCTCCGCGCCGGACTTGACGAACGGCGTGAGGTCCACGCGCCACGACGCGTAGCCGTAAGGCCAGCCGCCGACGGACTGACCGTTCACCCAGACCGTCGCGTGCGACATCGCGCCGTCCACGTCGAGGTAGATTTGGCGGCCCGCGTCGGCGGCGGGCACGGCGAAATGTTTCCGATACCAGCCCACGCCCCAATACTGCAGCTTGCCGGTCTCGCCGGGGTATTCAAACTTGAACGGCCCTTCGATGGCCCAGTCATGCGGCAGGTTCAGCGTGCGCCAGGCGGCGTCGCCGAAATCCGCCTGCTCCGCGCCGGGCGCATCGCCCTTGAGAAAACGCCAGTCGTCATTGAACAGCAACCGCTCCCGCCCCGCCGTGTTTTGCGCGTGCGCAAACGGAGTCAGGGTCAGCACCATCGCCAGCAACAGCCATCGAGTTGTTTTCATAAAGGAATTTTCGGAACAATCAAAAACGTGTCTTGCTTCCCGTTTGCCCCTCATCACGGTCCCAAACGGATTTGATAGAAACGGCGGTTCAAATTGTTGGCCGCCGGATCGGTGAACGTGAACGGCAACGTCGGCGCATTCGTCGTCAGGATGGACGTCCAGGTGGTGAGATTGGAGGAGGCATAGACCGTGTAATCCGGCCCGCGGTCGCCGGTGATGGTCGCGCTCAATTGGCCGTTGACCAACACATACCCACCCACCTTCGGCTTTGCCGGGCGGCTGACCGTGATCGCAAAACTCTGCGTGGCGCCCAGCGCCGGAACGCCGCTGTCGGTCACCGTCAACACGACCGGATTCGTGCTCGGCGACTGCACGATGGCCGGCCGCCAGGCAAACAGGCCGTTGGTGGGGTTCACGCTCGCGCCCGCCGGGGCGGTCATCAGGCTGTAGGCCAGCGTCTGGGCCGGCACATCCGGGTCGGTGGCGGCGGCGTTCACGGTCAGGTTCGAGCCGGCCATGATCACGACGTTGGGCAGCGCGGGCAGGATCGGAGGTTGGTTTGTTCCCGGCGGCCCCAGCGTGATTTCCAAACCCCAGCTTTCCAGCAGGCTCATGTCGCCGGTGGCAACATCCGCCAGAAACAGCGTCCAAATCCCGTTCGCGTTGGCCCCGTTGAACCTTTCCAGCCCCGCCGTGGAAGTGACTCCGTTGAAATCTCCGTTCGGGCTGATCGCCCGGCCGTCCGCCAGGTAGTTCCCTGTCGTCGGCAACCCGTCCGTCCCCACCGCATCGTGGATGTTCGTATAACCGGCATTCACATTGCCGCTCAACGTCACGTTAAACCCGGCCCCCGCATCCCCGTCCCCGGCCGCATCCGTCCGTCCCACCCGGTTCAGCAACACCGAGAACTTCGTGCTGCCATCGGCGGAGCGCAGCAGCAGATACCCGTAAAGATCGCCGTTGTAGCCGCCGCTGATGTTCAGCCGCACGTCCACGTTGGAAATGGGGTTGGTGCTCATCCCGCTGAGCGTCTGCGAAACCGCAAGCCCGACACTGCTGGCGTCCGGCAATCCCTGGTTCACCGCCCAGTCCTGATTCACCACAATCCGGGAGGCCACCACCACCGTCACCTGCCCCGTCGCAAACAGACTCCCGTCAGTGATGACGTAGCTGAAAACATTCGTCCCGTTGAAATTTGTTTCGGGGGTGTATAGCACGTTCGTCGCCACGATGC
>JAPLTZ010000487.1 GCA_026397895.1 Verrucomicrobiota bacterium
GCCCAACGATGTCGCATTTGCTGTCATTTATTTTCTTTCTGATGCCTCATCTTGGGTGACTGGTTCTGATTTGAAGATTGATGGAGGTTATACGCTCATCTGAAATTCCAAATTTTTTTTGTAATAGCCAGGTTGTTAGTTATGCAGGTGTTTCGGCACGTCAATAGTGTCTTTGCTTCAAATACATATCTTATTGCAGATATTTCGAGCGCAGATGTATACGCAATAGACCCGGGTAGTGATAGTGAAGCTATACTTGAGTGGTTAACCACTGAGGGGAAAACGCTTGCCGCCATTTTATTGACGCATGCGCACCATGATCATATATACGGCATTAATGAACTGATTAAGTGCTTCCCAACCGCAAAAATTCACGTCACCGAAAAAATGATAAATGGCCTATTGTCGGCCAGGGAAAATATGTCTGAGTACTTGCAAAATCCATGGACTATATGCGCACCCTATTTAGACAATTTGGAAGTATTGGTTGAATCATCCAGTTTGGTTTTTTGGAATAGGATCAGAGTAAATATTTTACATACTCCTGGACATACAGAAGATAGCATAACATATCAAATAGCTAACTATGTTTTTTCTGGTGATTCGCTGATACCAGGGTTGAGAATTGTCTATCGAAAGAAATCGGGAGGGGACGCTCTAAAAAGCATTGCTTCGATAAAGAGGATTCAAGATTCATTTTCGGGAGAGAGCATCTTGCTGCCCGGTCATGGACGAGAATGTACTTTGACTGAAGCAGCGCGACTAACCGAATTTCGACCATTGATCTCTCATGCCGGGTTTGGTATAGTTTAAGGATCCACTTATCTAAATATAGGTTTAGATAATTTAACCAATTATTTTATGAAAGCATCCATCAAAGCCATTTCCTACTATTTGCCCAAGACAGTCGTGACAAATGAAGACCTAGCTAAGCAATTCCCGGACTGGACCGTAGAGAAGATAGAGTCGAAAATCGGCATATTAGGCCGACATGTCGCTTCTGAAGATGAGACGGCGACGGACATGGCCGTTGAAGCATCAAACATGTTGTTTGCCGAGTATGAATTTGATAGATCACATATTGACTATTTGCTATTTGTCACACAAAGTCCAGACTACATCTTACCCACCTCCGCTTGTGTCATTCAGCATCGTCTGGGTCTTAGCACCACAATTGGGGCATTAGATATTAACCTTGGTTGCTCTGGCTATATTTATGGTCTATCTGTTGCTAAGGGATTAATATTTGGCGGCATGGCGAAAAATGTTTTGCTTGTTACTTCAGAGACGTATTCAAAGCATTTGCACCCAGATGACAAGGGTAATAGAACAATTTTTGGCGATGCTGCGGCTGCGACTATTGTTTCAACAGACGGGTTTGCAGATATTGCGGATTTTAGCTTTGGTACTGACGGACAGGGTGCCTGTAACCTAATAGTAAAGACCGGCGCTGCTCGACGAAGAAAGCCCTTGAATGATTTGGTTTATGATAACTATGGGAATCCAAGGTCTTCTGACTTTTTGTACATGGATGGCGCTGCAATACTAAATTACACATTGGACTATTTTCCACCACTTATCGTCGATGTGTTACTCAAGAACAGGTTAGAGCAAAAGGATATTGATCTATTTGTTTTTCATCAGGCTAATAAGTATCTTATGAATTTGCTACAGAGAAAGCTAAAGATCGACGAATCGAGATATTTTAGGTACTATGAGACGGTCGGAAATACCGTTTCTTCTACCATACCGATAGCGCTAAAAGAGGCCTGCAAGCAGGGATTGATTAAGCA
>JAPLTZ010000080.1 GCA_026397895.1 Verrucomicrobiota bacterium
CCGCCGCCTCGTCTGCGAGACGCGCCTGAGCGTGGAGCAGCTCGTCCTGCCCCTCTTCGTCCGCGCCGGCAAGAAAATCCGCAAGCCCATCACCGCCATGCCGGGCGTCTTTCAGTTTTCACCCGACGAACTCCTCCGCGAAGCCGCCGCCGCGCACGCGCTCGGCGTTCCCGCCGTCCTGCTCTTCGGCATCCCGGACAAAAAGGACGACAAGGCTTCCGGCGCTTACGCCGCCAACGGCATCGTGCAACAGGCCGTGCGGTTGCTGAAAAAGGAAATCCCTTCGCTGCTCGTCATCACGGATGTCTGCCTGTGCGAATACATGGCGCACGGGCATTGCGGCGTGGTGCATCAGGGCAAGCGCGGCGCGACCATCCTGAACGACCCGTCGCTGAAGCTGCTCGCCCGCAGCGCCGCGAGCCACGCCGAGGCCGGCGCGGATATCGTCGCCCCGAGCGACATGATGGACGGCCGCGTGGCCGCCATCCGCGCGGCGCTGGACCAGGGCGGTTTCGCGGACACGCCGATCATGAGTTACGCGGCGAAGTTTGCCTCGGCGTTTTACGGCCCGTTCCGCGAGGCGGCGGAGTCCACGCCCAAGTTCGGCGACCGGCGCAGTTACCAGATGGACGCGGCGAACGCGAACGAGGCGTTGCGCGAAGTGGCGCTGGACGTCCGCGAAGGCGCGGACATGGTGATGGTCAAGCCCGGCATCGCGTATCTCGACATCGTGCACCGCGTGAAGGCGGAGTTCGGCCTGCCGACGGCGGTCTATGCCGTGAGCGGCGAGCACGCGATGATCAAGGCGGCGGCGGCGAACGGCTGGATTGACGAGCGCGCGGTGACGTTGGAAAGCTTGCTGGCGATGCGCCGGGCGGGCGCGGATATTTTAATCACCTACGCGGCGACGGATGTGGCGAAGTGGCTGAAAGGGAAATGACCGGCGCAGACGAGGCTCACTTGAGCTTGCCAAAAGCCACCCACAGGCCGACGCCGATGATGATGGCGAAGATGATGCCGCCGATGAGGAAGTAGAGGTTGACCTTGTTGGTCTTCTTGGCGAACACCTTGGTGTCCAGCCCGCCCCCGACGGGGCCTTTTTCCAGATCGTTCAGGCTCACGCCGCCCTTGCCGCGCGGCATGATCATGGTGGAGTCCGTGCCGGACGAACGCTGCGGCACGGCGGCGGCGGTGCCGGTTTCGAGGCGCATCTGGATCTGGCCGAGCCGGAGAATCTGGCCGGGCTTCAAAACCGCTTCGCCGGAAATCTGCTGGCCTTCGATGAACGAGCCGTTGGTGGAATTCAAATCCTTGATGACCACGTCCGCGCCGCGCAGGAGGACTTCGCAGTGCCGGCTGGAGACGGAGGGGTCGGGAATCTGAAACGTGTTTTCCTCAATCCGGCCAACGGTGGTCTTCTCAGCGATGAGCTCGTGAGTGCGCCCCGTCAATCCTTCACTTAGGAGAACAAGTTTGGCCATAGGTGATTAGTGGGGAATTATCATTGCCGACCGCATCAAGTCAAACGCAATCCCGCTGATTCTGCCCGGCCGACCGGCTCACCGCTTCTCAATCAACGCCCGAAACTCCGCGAACAGCGGCGTGGAATCGTGCGGGCCGGGCGAGGCTTCGGGGTGATACTGCACGGAGAACACGGGCTTCTTCTTGTGCCGCATGCCTTCCACTGTGCCGTCGTTCAGGTTCACGCGATGCACCGCCACGTCGCCCGGCAAAGACTGCGCATCTACCGCGAAGCCGTGGTTCTGCGAGGTGATCTCCACCTTGCCGGATTCCAAATCCTTCACGGGTTGGTTGCCGCCGCGATGGCCGAACTTGAGCTTGAAGGTCTTTCCGCCGAACGCCTGGCCGAGCAATTGGTTGCCGAGGCAGATGCCGAACATGGGGATGCCGGTGTCGAGCAGCGTCTTCACCTCGCGCACGATGTAATCCAGCGCGGCGGGATCGCCCGGGCCGTTTGAGAGAAAGATTCCGGCGGGCTTGTATTTGAGCGCCTCGGCGGCGGACGCGGTCGCGGGCAGCACCTGCACCTTGAAGCCGTGCTGCCGCAGACGGCGCAGGATGTTGTATTTCATCCCGTAGTCGAACGCCACGATGGGAATGTCGGCGGCGGGCATCGGCTTGCGCACGTTGCGGGCGTCAACCACCTTGTTGCCGCGCACGAGGTCGAACGCCGCGCTCTGCTCGTCCTTCGCGTCCCACGCGAACGCCTCTTTGTGCGTGACTTCCTTCACGTAATCCACGCCCACGAACACAAATTCCTTCGCGCGCTTCACCGCCTCGGCCTCGGAGATGTTCTCCGTGGTGATGAAGCCGTTGAGCGCGCCGCGCACGCGCAGTTTTTTCGTGAGCGCCCGCGTGTCGATGTCCTGGATGCCGGGGATGCCGTTGTCTTCGAGATATTTTTCCAGCGACCAGTCCGCGCGCCAGTTGCTGACCACCGGCGAGAGTTCGCGGATGACGAAGCCCGCCGCGTGCGGCCGCCACGATTCCACGTCCTGTTTGTTCACGCCGTAGTTGCCGATGAGCGGGTAGGTCATCGTCACGATCTGGCCTTTGTAGGACGGGTCGGTGAGGATTTCCTGATAGCCGGTCATGGAGGTGTTGAAGCACACCTCGCCGCAGGCCGACGCTTTTGCGCCGAAACCTTCGCCGTGAAACACCGAACCGTCTTCAAGGGCTAAAATCGCTTTCATCAAACGCGCTGAAAATTAGGTGAGAAGTTCGCGAGAAGCAAAATCTTTCACGCTGCAACTAACTCGTCTTTTTCCGACCAGACCACTTTGCCGCCGACGATGGTGGCGGTGGCTTTGCCTTTGAGCGGCCAGCCGTAGAACGGGTTGTTCGTGGATTTGCTCGCGGTAGCTTCGCGGGTGAAAACCCATTCGCGGTCGGGGTCGAACACGGTCACGTCCGCATCTGCGCCCACGCTCAACGTGCCCTTGGCGAGGCGTAGCAGCTTGGCGGGGTTCGCGGTGTATTTCGCGATGAGGTCGGCGAGCGGGAGGCGCTTGGCGTGGACGAGTTGCATGAGCGAGAGCGAGAGTTCCACCTCGAAACCGGTGATGCCGAAGGGCGCGTAGTCGAACTCCACTTCCTTTTCGTAATCGCAGTGCGGCGCGTGGTCGCTGCACAGAATCTCAATCGTGCCGTCGGCGAGGCCGGCGAGGATCGCTTCGCGGTCGGCGGCGGAGCGCAACGGCGGGTTCATCTTGAAATTCGTGTCGTAACTCGGCCAAGAAGGGCGTGAGGCGTCGGGCGCAAGGCGCGAGGAATAAATTCCTTTGCCATCGGTGGCCCAGAATTTTTCACTGCCGGCGACGCAGGCATCGGTGAGCGTGAAGTGGTGCGGGCAGGCTTCGCCGGAGATCGGCACGCCGCGTTTCTTCGCCTCGCGGATGAGCGCCACGCTGCCCGCCGCGCTCAAGTGCTGGCAGTGGACGTTCGCGCCGGTGAGTTCCGCGAGCAGGATGTTCCGCGCCACGATCATCTCCTCGCCCGCCGACGGCCAGCCGCGCAGGCCGAGCACGGTGCTCCAGTAGCCTTCGTGCATCACGCCGTCGGTCACGAGCGAATAATCCTGGCAGTGGTCCATCACGGGCAGGTCGAACATCTTGGCGTATTCGCAGGCGCGGCGCATGAGGTCGTTGTTCTGCACGCAATGGCCATCGTCAGTGACGGCCACGACGCCGGCCTTTTTCAGCGAACCGATGGAGGCAAGCTCCTCGCCGGCGATGCCTTTGGAAATTGCGCCGGTGACAAAAACATTCACAAGCCCTTCGCGCGCGGCTTTCTCGCGGATGAGCGCGACGGTGCTGGTGTTGTCAATCGCGGGCGCGGTGTTCGGCATGCAGACGATGGAGGTGAAGCCGCCCTTTGCCGCGGACGCCGTGCCGGTGGCGATGGTTTCCTTGGCGGACTGGCCGGGTTCGCGCAGGTGCGCGTGCAGATCAATGAGGCCGGGGCAAACAATCTGGCCGGAAACGTCGAGGCGCTCGGCGTCGGCGGGCGCATTCTTCGCGGCGTCCTTGCCGACGACGGCGATTTTGCCGTCCACGATGAGGAGGTCGGTTTTGGAATCGAGTTTGTTGGCCGGGTCGAGGACGCGGCCGCCAGTGAGAAGCAACGCTGCCATGGGCTGGAGTTTCGGGTTTCGGGTTTCGGGTGTCGAGTCTGGAATTGCGCGTGCGCTTGGAGTTCCGTCTTCAGGCGGCTTGGGAACAGCCATGTGCAGACCGCCTGAAGGCG
>JAPLTZ010000469.1 GCA_026397895.1 Verrucomicrobiota bacterium
GCTGGTCGGCGCCGTCGCGATGCTCGCGCTTGGTTTTCTCATCGTGCTGGGACCGCTGATTTTCGCAACCGCGCTGCGCCACGCGCGACGGTCGGGTAGCGGATGGCGGGAACGAACAGACCCTGCTCGCGCAGCCTGGTCGCGGCGGCGACGGCGGCGGTTTCGTCGCCGATGAGGATTGGATGGATTGCGGATTGCGGATTGCGGATTGCGGAATTGAATTCCGCGACGCGTGCCCAGAGCTGTTCATTAAGTTTTTGGCCTTCGGTGGACTGAACCAACTTGACGGCGGCAGTCGCGGCGGCGGCGGCGGCGGGGATGGGGGCGGTGCTGAAGATGAAGCTGCGGGCGCGGTTGACCAGAAAATCCACCAGCGCGCGGCTGCCGCAGATGTAGCCGCCGCTCGCGCCGAGCGCCTTGCCGAGCGTGCCCATCTGGATTTCGATGCGGTCGCTGACGCCGAGCGCTTCGGCGAGGCCGCGGCGGTTCACGCCGTAAAGGCCGGTGGCGTGCGCTTCGTCCACCATGAGCCACGCGCCGTATTTTTCCTTGAGCGCGACGATTTCGCGGAGCGGGGCGGCGTCGCCGTCCATCGAGAAGATGGATTCGGTGACGATGAGTGTGCGCGCCCGGAAAGCGACATTTGTTTTGTCGTTAACTGCGCGGATACGGACGTCAGCCCACTGTATTTTTTTTTCTAAGTCGTCAAGGTCGTTGTGGGCGAAGATGCGGAGTATTGCGCCGCTCAACTTCGCGGCGTCCACGATGCTAGCGTGGACGAGCTTGTCGAGGATGATGATGTCGTCTTTGCCGAGGAGCGCGGTGATGGTGCCGAGCGCGGCGGCGTAGCCGGTGGAAAAGGTGAGCGCGGCTTCCGTGCCTTTGAACTGCGCGAGGGTTTCTTCAAGTTCGTGGAACGGCGCAAGCGAGCCGCAGATGAGCCGGGATGCGCCCGCGCCCGCGCCAAATTTTTCAACGGCTTTGACGGCGGCTTCTTTGAGCGCGGGATGGTTGGCGAGGCCGAGGTAGTCGTTGGAGGAGAAGTTGAGCAGTTCGCGCCCACCGATTTGAATGCGCGGGCCTTGCGGCGAATCCACACGGCGGAGTTCACGCAGCAAGCCGTCGGCGCGGATGGCGGCGAGGCGTTGCTGGAGTTCGGCGTTGAACGGATTCATTTTAGCCACAGATAAACACAGATGGACACAGATGGAAAGACTGCGGGACTACACCTTTGGTGCAATCGCCCACTTGCCGCCGATCATGCTGGCGGTGACTTCGCTGCGGTGGTGCAGGATGGTGTCGTGGACGGCGGCGGTCTTGCCGGTGAAGGGCAGGGCGATGAGGTCGGCGAAGGCTTTGGGCTGCAGCTCGCCGGTTTTGCCGGCGAGGCCGAGGGCGCGCGCGCCGTTGACGGTGGCCATGCGCAAAATGGTTTCGGCGGACACGCCGGGATGTTTGCGGGCGAAGGAGCGCATCTCGGAAAACAGGTTTAGTTCGGGCGTCTGGCCGCGTTTTTTCTCCACGCTCGCGAGGCTGTCGGTGCCGAGGCAGAGGTTGACGCCGGCGGCGGCGAGCGCGGCGTAGGGAAATTTCGGATGCGCGAAAAAGCTGTGGCTGCGCGGGCAATGGACGACGCTCGCGCCGCTGCGGGCGAGCAGGGCGGCATCGCCGGGGGCGAGGCAGTTGGCGTGGACGGCGAGGAAGTTTTTGCCGAGCAGTCCGGCGCGGGCGAGGTGTTGCACGGGCGAGCCGAGGCCGCAATCGGAGTTGTCGCGCTCGTTGCGGCGCAGCCAGTCGAACATTTTGCCGCGACCATGCATGAACATCTCGAATTCCTCCGGCGATTCGGCGACGTGCGTGGTGACGCGCCGACGGTGGCGGGTGAGTTGGGCGGTCAGCCGGAGCAGTTCCGGCGTGGTGGAGCAGGGCGCGTGCGGCGAGAGGCCGGCGCGGTGGCGGGAGTTTTCCGGCAGCGATTGAATTTTTTCCACGGCCTCCTGCAAGATGACGCGGGGCGGGCGGCGGTTTTTCACGCCGGTCATTTCCAGAAATGAAATGATGCGCAAGGGCGTGGCCTGCCAGGCGGCGGGCAGCAGTTTCGGCAGGGCTTCGATGTCGGCGACGGTGGTGGTGCCGGTGCGGAGGAGCATTTGCGCGCCGGCGCGCCAGCCGGCGGCGAAGTCGGCGTCGCTGTGGCTGCCTTTGGCGGCGACGATGAGCTTGAGCCAGTCGGTGAAGTGGCGGGGCGGCAGAAATTCGCCGGCCATGCCGGTGTAGTCGAGGTGGCAGTGGGCGTTGACGAGGCCGGGGAGCAGGACGGTTTCGCCGAGGTCGGTGGCGTGGCGGCGTTCGGCGGCGGAAAAACTTTTCCACGCGCCGACGGCGACGATACGTTGGCCGGAGATTTTCACCGCGCCGTCGGCGATGGGCGGGCGGCTGATGGGGACGACGATGCGGGCGCGGAGAAGCATCAGACGCCGGCGGCGCGCTTGGCCTGCTTGAGTTTGGCGGCGTCTTTGTGTTTGCTGGTCTTGCGCTTGTTGTGGCGCTTGCGGATCTACTGGCAAGAAGAGCACGATTGCGCTCATGTTAAATGTTGGGGTTGTAAATGAAGGCATGGCGATCCACTTCGCAGCGGAGATACCATCAGTATTTACATCACCCATCAACATTGCA
>JAPLTZ010000323.1 GCA_026397895.1 Verrucomicrobiota bacterium
CCTTCCGCGGCGTGACCACCGACCCCGAACTCGCCGCGCAGCCGCTGCTCCTGCTCGATGTCGGCGGCGGCAGCACCGAATTCATCCTCGGCCACGGCGCGCGCAAGGATTTCGCCCACAGCTTCCCGCTCGGCTCGGTGCGGTTGCTCGAACAAATTTCCGTGAGCGACCCTCCCGCGCCCGCCGAACTCGCCGCCTGCCGCGCGCAACTGAAAGATTTTCTCCGCCGCGAAGTCCGCCCCCAACTCGTCGCCGAACTCCGCTACGAACTCAAACACGACCAACTGCTGTTCGTGGGCACGGGCGGCACGACGACCATCCTCGCGCGCATGGAGGCGCAGATGACCGGCTTCGACCGCGACCGCATCGAAGCCGTGCGCTTGAGTGCCGCCGCCGTCCGCGCGCATGTCGAACGGCTGTGGAGCTTGCCGCTGGCCGAGCGCCGGCAACTCATCGGCCTGCCGCCCAAGCGCGCCGACGTGATCCTGACCGGCGCGGTGATCTACGAGGCCGTGATGCAGGAATTTGGTTTTGCCGAACTCCGCGTCAGCACGCGCGGCCTGCGCTTCGCGGCGGTGATGGAATAAACCGGGAGCGTTTTGGAATGCGGCGACACGTCGCCGCTTTGTAACTGGGAGACATGTCTCCCAGTTATAAAGCGCGGTCTTGCCCGCGCAGTCCAAATGCGCAACTCCGCATTCGACGGGCTTTCGGCCAGAGCGTAGATTCCCCGCATGACCGAACTCCGCGTCAACGGCATGACCTGCGGCAATTGCGCCCGCAAAGTCACCACCGCGCTGCAAGCCGTCCCCGGCGTCCACAGCGTCGCGGTGAACCTTGAAGCGCGCCGCGCATCCGTCCGCTGGCACGCCGCCGCCGCTACTGATACGGGAAAACTTCTCGCCGCGCTCGCCGCCGCCGGCTACGACGCGAAACTAGCCGAAAACAAATCCGCCGAAACCAACCGCACCGACTGGCATTTTAATCTCTGGCTCGGCGGCGGCGTCACCGTTGCGCTCATGCTGGGCGAATGGGTTTTCGGCGTGGCGATGCAGCCGTGGTTTCAATGGCTCGCCTTCGCGCTCGCCGCCGTGGTGCAGATTTATTGTGGCGCGGAATTTTATCGCGGCGCGTGGCGGCAGCTCAAAGCCGGCAGCTCGAACATGGACACGCTCGTCGCGCTCGGCTCGACCACGGCGTTCGCGTTCAGCGCGTGGGCGTTGCTCTCCGGCCACGGCGGGCACGTCTATTTCATGGAAGCGGCGGGCATCATCACGCTCATCAGCATCGGCCACTGGCTGGAGGCGCGCGTGGGCGCGCGCGCGTCCGGGGCGCTCAAGAACCTGCTGCAACTCGCGCCGCCGACGGCGAGAAAAATTCAAAAAACTGAAAGTGGAAAGCTGAAAGCTGAAATGCCCTTCGACATCCGCAAGTTCGCGTTTTCCAATTCTGCACTCCGCACTCCCCATTCCGAAATCGAAACGGAAGTTCCCGTCGCCGACCTGCGCCCCGGCGATCTCGTCGCGCTGCGGCCCGGCGACCGCGTGCCGGTGGACGGCATCGTGACCGAGGGCGATTCCGCCGTGGACGAAGCCATCCTCACCGGCGAATCCGTGCCGGTGGACAAGAAGATTGGCAGCGAACTTTTTGCCGGCACGGTGAATCTCAACGGCCGCCTCGTCATGCGCGTGACCGCCACGGGCGAGGCGACCGCGCTCGCGAACATCATCGCCGCCGTGCAGCGGGCGCAGACGAGCCGCGCCAACATCCAGCGCCTCGGCGACCGCGTGAGCAACGTGTTCGTGCCGGTGGTCGTGGTGATCGCGGTGGCGGCGGCGTTCTGGTGGGGACTCGCGCCGGAAGCGGCCAATCACGTTCACGCCTGGCTCGCGCCGTTCCTGTGGCCCGCGCATCTGCCGACGGGCGCGGCGACGGCGTTCATCGTCGCGGCGGCGGTGCTGATTGTGGCGTGTCCGTGCGCGATGGGCTTGGCGACGCCCGCCGCGATCATGGCGGCGGCAAACGCGGCGGCGCGGCGCGGCATCCTCATCCGCGACGGCGTGGCGCTCGAAAAAGCGGGGGAAATTACGGCGGTGATTTTTGACAAGACCGGCACGCTGACCGAAGGCCGACCAAAAGTTGTGGCGAACCAGACGTTCCCAATACAGATGTCTACGGAATTGAAGTCATTCAAGATTGAGGAATTGGCGAGTTCGCTCTCGTCATTATCCAGCCATCCGTTGAGTAAATCCGTTGCTGAAATTTCTACAACGCGACTTTCGTTGAAAGGTTTTAAGGAATTTTCAGGGCGCGGCGTTGTCGCCATGCTGGAAGCTGGGCATTTGCTTCAGTTGGGTTCTTTGCGCTGGTTGGAAGAAGAAAAAGTCGAACTTGAAGCGGTAACAACTTTTGCAGATGAATGGATGACAAAAGGCGCGACAGTTCTTGGCTTTGCCGTGGATAATCGTTTGGTTGCAGTTTTTGCTTTGCAAGACACGTTGAAGCCAACAACCGCCAAGGCTCTTGAACATCTGCGCTACGATTATCTGACAGACGGCTATCGAATTTATCTTCTTTCTGGGGACTCAAGCCGGACAGTTCATGCCATTGCGACCAAACTCGACATTCCTCATTCCCATGTTTTTGCCGAAGTGCGCCCGGAACAGAAGGCGGAGTTCGTGAAAAAACTTCAGGCGCGCGGCGAGCGCGTGGCGTTCGTGGGCGACGGCATCAATGACGCGCCGGCGCTGACGCAGGCGGACCTGGGCATCGCGGTGAGCCGGGCGAGCGATGTGGCGCGCGAGGCGGCGGATATCATCCTGCTGAAGTCGGAGATCGAGGCGGTGCCGGAGGCGCTGGGGCTGGCGCGAGCGGCGTTGCGGACGATCCGGCAGAATCTGTTCTGGGCGTTTTTCTACAACGCGCTGGGCGTGCCGCTGGCGGCGCTGGGTTTCATGAGTCCGATTTTGTGCGCGGCGGCGATGGGGGTCTCGGACCTGATCGTGATCGGGAACGCGCTGCGGCTGGCGCGGTGGAGAGGCAAAGGCTGACGCGAATTCCATGCTGTTGAAAACCAGAATCTAGACAAATGGAACTCGGACTTTAGTCCGCTTCCGCGCCCGGGAGCTGGCCATGCACGGCGGACTAAAGTCCACGCTCCGCTTTGATTGTGGCAACGCTGCGGCGTGTCCCTTCCGCGTAATCGTTGATTGAGTGCCTGTGTTTATTTTAGTAGGTGAATGAGGAGTTGGTGCTCAACGTGACAACCGGAATACCTCCGATAGCGCTAACACTCGACTGATAGCCCACGATGGTAACTTTTCTATTGTTATAGTCGTTTATCGTAATCACTCCTCCCCCATTAAAATAGGTGCTGCCAGTGAATCCCGTTGCGAGCGCAGTTATGGTAATTGCGGTTGTGCTGGGCGCGGCAGCGGCTGCTTGAGCTTGTGCTTTAGTCGGGTTGAAAAGTGTGGATGCTAATAGGATTGCGGCGACTGAAATAATCGCGCCGGTTGCCATCAGGCTTATGTCTCGAACTTTCATGGTGTGTTCCTTTTGTTGTTGTTTGTTTGGTGTTTGACTGAAAATTAGTCGGCGAATTGCTGTTCCCCTGTTCCAAAGAACGCGTAGATGACGTAGTTGTTGAAATCAGTCGGGGAGAGAATAGTTTTCAAAGTGCCAAGGAGCGCGAACAACGACTGATCCTGAAAATCCAAATTGATGGTCGCACTGGTGTTGGTTGGATACGATGTGGTTCGGCCATCCGCCCCTTGCCGCAACGCCCAGCCTGCATTGGGGTAGGCGATCTTCCGCCCGTCCGCACCATTGGTGGTTGCAAAATCAGACGATAAATAGGTAACGCTTCGGCCATCAGCACCACGGCTATTCGTCCACCCGACTGTGGGAAATGCCGCAACCCGACCGTCTATCCCGTTCGTCGTTGAAAAGTAAGTCAAAGGAAACGCGACTCTCCTGCCATCTGCGCCCAAACGATTTGTCCAGCCAGACGCAGGATAGGCCACAATCCGGCCATCGCTGCCTTGCACGTTCGTAAATCCGGTCTGGTAATACGCCACCATTCTCCCATCAGCCCCCACCTTGTTGGTAAATCCCGGTGGGAACGCAATCATTCGTCCGTCGCTACCCTGGGCCGTGTTCCAGCCTGACGGGAAAGCGATGGTTCTGCCGTCCGCTCCTTTGGCTATCTGCCAACCCGACGGATAGTTAAGCAGTCGGCCACCGCTGCCGTTGGTTGTCAGCCAAGTCGGGTAGGTGTTCGGCACGATGACCGTCCAATAAAGTTTGCCCCGATAAAAACGGCGTTGAAATTGCGCCACATTCGTATCGGCAAAGGAAACTGAACCAGCGGCAACAATGTTTGTGGTCAGCGAATTCCAAGCGGAAAAGTTAGTGCTGGTTTCCACCATGTAAGTCCGACCAACCGGGGCAGAAATGGCAACAGCAATCGAGTTGTTGGTAATTGTTCCAAGCGAGTTGACCTGCATCTGCGCCTGGGTTGAAACGAAGGAAAAAAACAGGCAGTAATAAATCACAGCCAGCGGAAGGGGATTTTTTATAACTTCATTCCCATATCGGCGGTTGATAGTCGCCACGCCTTTTAGCCCGCCAGCGCACGGAACGCCCTGCTCCGTTTCGGCAAGACTCATTTCTTTGGATTCGGCCTGCTCCACAACGGCAGCATAAGTAAAAATACATCACGAAGTAAAGCCTCGTGTTTGACTGTGAACATTTTCGAGAGAATTTGGCCATGCCTGCGCGCAAGCCTGAATTCTGTCCGCATCGAACGCGGCTCGGAAAAAACGTGGCCGTGTTGCGGACGAGGCGGGATTTGACCCAAGAAAAGCTGGCCGAAAAAGTCGGGGTAAGTGCGCGTTACATTCAAAATGTCGAAGCCGGGGAGAATTTTCCAAGCCTGCCAACGCTGGTTCGCTTGCGTGCGACGCTTCGCTGTGATTGGAACGACCTCTTTGCAGGTTGTGACAAGGTCTGACACGAACTCCGCAAGCGTCCACCTTGCCCAATGACTTACGGCTTTGGCTCGACGGCGTTCGTGGGCGTCGGCGTCGCCGGTTGTCCGGCGGGCTTGGCCGGCTTGGGCTTCATGAGTTCGTCGAAACGCGCGGCCTGTTCGGGGGTGAAGACTTCCTTCATTTTTTCGCGGGAGGATTTCATCTCGTCGCGCAGTTCGGGCGAGATTTTTTCCCAGATTTCCTTGGAGCGTTTCTGGCTTTCCTCAAGGATGGCGGAAATAGCTTGGTGTTGTTCCGGCGTCAGCTTGAGTTCGTGGTCGAGGCGTTCCAGAAATTCCTTGCCGGCGCCGCGGCCAGGAGGATGGGAAAAATAC
>JAPLTZ010000461.1:0-670 GCA_026397895.1 Verrucomicrobiota bacterium
CGCCTACCAGACGGTGGCCGGCAAACGACAGCAGGTGGCCTGCGACTACTCGATCGCGCCCGGCGGCAACAGCATCGGCTTCAAGGTGGCTCGGTACGACGCCTCGCGGCCCCTGGTAGTCGACCCGACCCTGGCCTACTCCACCCGGGTAGGCGGCGGCGGGTATGACTTGGCCTATGCCTCGTGCGCGGGTCCTTCAGGCGTTACCTATGTAACGGGGGCGACAACTTCCGCCAACTACCCCACCAGCGTAGGCGCCTATTCGACCACCATGGACGGATCGAACCCGGTCTATCTCACCGCGGTAGGCGCGGACCTGGGTTCGCTGCTCTTCTCCACCTTTCTCGGCGGATCAGGTGACGATAGCGCCGCCGCCATTGCGAGTGACTCCACCGGCATCTACGTCGCCGGCCTGACCTACTCATCGAACTTCCCCAGCACCCCGGGCGCCTTCGACACAACTTACAACGGCTTTGGTGACATGTTTGCCACCAAGTTCACTACCACCGGCAACGCCCTGGTCTACTCGACCTACATGGGGACCCCGTCCATGGTTACCTCCGCCCGGTCACTCGCGGTGGATGCATCGGGCAACGCCTACATCGGCGGGACCACCGGCGCCGGGTTCCCAACCACATCCGGCGCGTACAGCCGAACGTTTTCAGGCGGC
>JAPLTZ010000461.1:688-1957 GCA_026397895.1 Verrucomicrobiota bacterium
ACGGCAGATCCTTTATCTACTCGACCTACATCGGCGGCCCAACGGACGACCAGATCCTCGGTCTGGCCCTGGACTCGAGCGGAAATGTGGTCGTCGCCGGCTGGAGCGCGGGCACAATGCCGGTCACTGCCGGCGCCGCCCAGACCACCAAGCCGGCTAGCGATAACGGCTTCGTGGCCAAACTGAACAATGACCTGACAACGCTGGTTTACTGCACCTATGTCGGCGGCTCGAGCGACGACTATCTCACGGCAGTGGGCGTGGAGTCGTCCGGCTGCGCCTACGTCACCGGATACTCCGACTCGAACAACTACCCGACCACGGCAGGCGCCTTCAGCCGAACGCTCGCTGGAGGCTCCGATGTTGTCGTCACCAAGGTCGCGGCCGACGGCAGATCCTTTATCTACTCGACCTACATCGGCGGCGTCCGCTACGACCAGGCCAACGCGATCTACGTGAGTCCGAGCGGCTCAGTGTGGGTAGCCGGCACCACCGGGGAGGGATACCCGGTAACACCGGACGCTTTCCAGACGGCGCCCGCCGGTTCCACAGCTGTGTCGTTCGTCACCAACCTCAACTCCGCCGGCTCGGCGATCAGCTACTCGTCGTGCCTGTACGGCAGTCGGACCGAGACCGCCCGATCGCTTACGATGGGGACTGACGGCGGTCTCGTCATTGTTGGAGACACCACCTCCCCCGACTTCCCCGTAAGCTCCGGCGCCTTCCAGAAAACCGCCGGCGGCGGCCTCGATGCGAGCCTCACCGCGACACTGAAGAGCGGAAGCACCGGCATCTCGGGCGAGACCGTTGAGTTCAAGGTGGACGGCACTGCCGTCGGCACGGCGATCACCAATGCATCGGGAGTGGCCACGTTCTCGTACACGGTGCCGGCCAACGCAGCTCTGGGCAGCCACACCATCGTTGCCTCGTTCGCGGGTGATACCGACTATGCGGCCAGTTCCGGCAGCGGCTCGCTGACCGTGAGCAAGATCACCACGAGCCTGGCCGCCGCTGACGCCTCTGGTGTGATCGGCTCATCGGCCACCCTTACGGCGACCCTCACCGCGGGCGGCTCCGGCGTCTCCGGCAAGACCATCAGCTTCACGGTTGACGGCGCCACCGTAGGTTCCGGCACCACCGATGCATCCGGCGTCGCCTCATTCAGCTACTCCATCCCATCCGGCACCGCAGCCGGCGACCATGCTGTCGCTGCCTCCTTCGACGGCGACACGACCTACGAATCCAGCTCCGCCACCGCCACGCTGACGG
>JAPLTZ010000235.1 GCA_026397895.1 Verrucomicrobiota bacterium
CCCTGCGCCGCCGCGCCGCCGGTGAAACCAATTTCCAGAACAAGCCGCTGACAATCTATCCTTTTGATGACTCTGATGCTTACAAGACGATTGAAGGTGGGGCGTTCTGCCTGAGCCTCGAATCTGATCCGGCGCTCGCGCACCGGCTGGACGGCTTCATCGCCCGCATTGCCGCCGCGCAGGAAGCGGACGGTTATCTCTACACGTTCCGCACGATGCACCCGGATTCGCCGGTGCATGAATGGATCAGTCAGAAGCGGTGGGTCAAAGATCCCGAACTCAGCCACGAGCTTTACAATCTGGGGCATCTTTACGAGGCCGGCGCTGCCTATTCTCTCGCCACCGGCAAGACGAATCTGTTGAGCGTCTGCCTCAAGAGCGCCGAACTGCTCCAGCGCGATTTCGGCGATGGCAGACTACGCATCGCGCCGGGTCATCAGGTGGTGGAAATGGGTTTGGCCAAACTCTATCGCGTCACCGGCGACCAACGCTGGATTGACCTCGCAAAACTTTTTCTCGATGTGCGCGGCCCAGGCGGCAGTCCCTACAACCAGCAACATCTTCGCGTCGTGGATCAGACCGAGGCCGTGGGGCACGCTGTGCGCGCCAATTAAATGTATGCCGGCATGGCGGACGTCGCGGCGCTCACCGGTGACACCAGCTACCTTGCCGCCATCGGGAAAATCTGGGACAACGTCGTCTCCAAAAAGCTGCATCTGACCGGCGGTTGCGGTGCGCTGGCCAAGGGCGAGGCTTACGGAAAAAATTACGAGCTGCCGAGCGATTGCTACAACGAAACCTGCGCCGCCGTGGCCTTTCTGTTCTGGAATCACCGCATGTTCCTCATGTCCGGCGACGCGAAATATATGGACGCCTTCGAACGCACGCTTTTCAACGGCTTCAACAGCGGCGTGTCGCTTTCCGGCGACCGCTTCTTTTATCCCAACCCGCTCGCTTACGATGGCGTGAAGAAAAACAACCACGGTTTTGCTGGGCGCGCGCCGTGGTTTGGTTGCGCCTGTTGTCCGCCGAACGCATTACGATTCATTGCCTCGCTTGGCGGCTACTTCTACGCCGCGAAAGGAGACCGCTTGTTTGTGAACCTCTACGCGCAAAGCGAGGGCGCGGCGACCGTGGCCGGAACGAAAGTTCTGCTCAAGCAGACGACGGATTATCCTTGGAGTGAAAAGATCAAGCTCACCGTGTCGCCGGAGAAGGCCGGCGAGTTCACGCTTTGTGTGCGGATTCCCGGCTGGGTGCAAGGCCGCCCCGTGCCCAGTGACCTTTACACCTACGATGATCCCAAGCCGGCCAAATGGAGCGTCCGCGTGAATGGGAAAGCGGTTGCCGCGAATCTGGAGCAGGGTTTTCTGCCAATCACGCGCAAATGGAAGGCGGGCGACTCCGTGGAGTTGGAGTTTCCAATGCCGGTGCGCCGCGTTCGCGCGAACGATCAGGTCGCCGCGTTGCGCGGTCAGGTTGCGCTCGAACGCGGGCCGCTGGTGTATTGCCTGGAAGGCGCGGACAACGCGAACGTCCTGAGTGCCACGCTGCCCGACTCCGCCAAGATCAAAGCTCAATCGCGTCCCGACCTCCTCGGCGGGGTGACGGTTCTGAACATCACCGTCGCGCAAACGCGTGTTGCGCCAGACCAGTCGTCGAAAGCGGATTTTATCGCCATTCCCTATTACGCTTGGAATAATCGCGGCAACAAACCCATGACAGTCTGGCTGCAACGCGCAGTCCCTTAAACAGAGTATGCCCACCCAATACAGCATCGGCCTCGACTACGGCACGAACTCCGTTCGCTGTCTCATCGTCAACGTTGCCAACGGCGCGGAAGTCGCCGCCGCCGTGTGGACTTACGCGCACGGCACGCAAGGCGTCGTGCTTGCGCGTGACCCGAATCTGGCGCGGCAGCATCCCGCCGACTACGTCAAAGGCGCGGAAGTCACCATCAAGCAGGCGCTCGCTACCGCGAAGAAGACTGTCAAAGGTTTCAGCCCCGCGCAGGTCATCGGCATCGGCGTGGACACGACGGGCAGCACGCCGTTGCCCGTGGACAAGCAGGGGCAACCGCTCGTGTTTCAGAAAAAATTCGCGAACCATCCCGCCGCGCTCGCGTGGTTGTGGAAAGACCACACCAGCGTCAACGAAGCCGCCGAGATCACCACGCTCGCCCGGAAGCTGCGCCCGCAATATCTCGCCAAGTGCGGCGGCACGTATTCGAGCGAATGGTTTTGGAGCAAGCTGCTCCACTGCCTCCGCACCGCACCGGAAGTTTTCAACGCCGCGCACGCCTGGGTGGAACTCGCGGACTTCGTGCCCGCGTCGCTGACCGGCACGGAGCATCCAAGCAAGTTCATCGCGGGCGTCTGCGCTGCGGGTCACAAGGCGATGTGGAATGCGAAGTGGGGCGGTTATCCCGATGCGCAGTTTCTTTCCAAGCTGAATCCGAAGCTCGCGCAATTGCGTGCGCGCCTCACGCCGCGCGTGCACACGATTGATCGCGCAGTCGGTAGACTCACCGCCGCGTGGGCGAAGCGCACGGGTTTGACAGCGGGCATTCCCGTCGCCGTCGGCGCGTTTGACTGTCATCTCGGCGCGGTCGGCAGCGGTCAGGCCCGACTGCGACAGCATGTACAAAAGCAGCCAGTGCGACGGCGTGTAGCGCGTGGTCGCAATCTTTTGAACACCAGCAAACTTGCGGACGTGCCCGGCTTGTGCGGCATCGTGGATGGCAGCGTGTTGCCCGGCTATTTCGGACTCGAAGCCGGGCAGTCGGCGGTCGGCGATCTGTTTAATTGGTTGGTGAACTACGTCCAGCCCGGCGGAGGAAAAGCCGGTTCGCACGAGGAACTCACGAAGGGTGCGTTGAAGTTGCAGGCCGGCGAAAGCGGCTTACTCGCGCTCGATTGGAATAATGGCAATCGCACCATCCTTGTGGATCAACGGCTCACCGGTTTGCTTGTCGGCCAGACGCTTTATACGACGCCGGCGGAAATTTACCGCGCACTCATCGAAGCGACGGCGTTCGGCGCGTTGACCATCATCAACCGCTTCGAGGAATACGGTGTGAAGATCAACCAAGTCGTGAACTGCGGCGGCATTGCGGACAAAAGCCCGCTCGTCATGCAGATTTACGCCGACGTGACGGGGCGGCCGATGAAAGTCAGCCGCTCGGCGCAGACCTGCGCACTTGGCTCGGCCATCGCGGCGGCGGTCATCGCCGGCGCGCACAAGGATTACGCCACCGCGCAGAAGAAAATGACCGGCCTGAAGCCGACGGTTTACAAGCCCAACGCCAAGGCCCACGCGACCTACAAGGAACTTTACGCGCTCTACAAGCAACTGCACGACGCCTTCGGCACGCAGGGTGGCGGTGGAAATCTTTATCGCGTGATGAAGAAGCTGATTGAAGTCCGCAGTCGGATGAGGAAATGATTTGAACCCCGAAAACAAGATGACAAAGCCATTTTCAAAATTAATTAGCGCCAGCTTTGCTTTGGGCTTGGTGGCTGTCTCCGCCCGGGCTGAAACCGACGGGGTTGGTTATCAGGAAATATCGGTCAAAGCCCCGTTCGAAATGCCGGCCATCAAAATTCCCGTGTTTCCGAAACGGGAATTCGTGGTCACTGATTTTGGCGCGGTGGAGGGCGGGAAGGCAATCAACAC
>JAPLTZ010000164.1:0-1274 GCA_026397895.1 Verrucomicrobiota bacterium
CGACCTTTCGCTCGTGTTCCCGAACAATTCATTCGACGCGCAAAACCTCCAATACGCCGCGCGCCTGCACCGCGCCCTGCTCGCGGTGAACGGTAACCTGGACCGCAGCATCTGCCACGCCCGCTTCATGGGCGTGCTGCGTGGCCAGAAACGCCCCGCCGTCCTGCTCGAAGGCGGCTATCTTTCAAATCCCCGCGAAGCCCGGCACATCGCCGATCCCGCTTTTCGGCAAAAACTGGCCGTCGCCGTCGCGAAGGCACTCGACTGAACCGGAACGAGGATGGAGGATTGATGATGGAAGATGGCAAAATCCAACTCGCAGCACAAAGGAGTCGCTATGGCAATCATCCAAAATTTCCGTGAGCTGAAAGTCTACCAGCAGTCACGCGCACAGGCGCAACGGGTGTTTGAACTTTCCCGGACTTTTCCCCGGGAAGAACGCTACTCGCTGACCGACCAGATCCGCCGCTCCTCACGCGCGGTCAAATCCATGATCGCCGAAGCCTGGGGGCATCGCCGCTATCCGGCGGCCTTCATCAGCAAACTGACCGGCGCGCTGGGCGAAGCCACGGAGACGCAATCCTGGCTCGACGACGCGCTGGACTGCGGTTACATCACTGCCGCGCAACACCGTGAACACGATGCCGCGTGGCAATCCATCGGCGGCATGCTCAACAACACCATCGAAAAGGCGGACGACTTTTGCCGAAGCGCTTCGTAGTTGCAAAACCCATCTTCCATCCTCCATCTTCCACCCTCATCGGCCAATGCCATCCTCCATCCTCCATCCTCCATCCTCGTCTGTCTTGGTGACCGGCGGTGCCGGCTTCATCGGCTCACATCTCGTCGAACGATTGCTCGCCGACGGCCAGCGCGTCGTCGTCATTGACGACCTTTCCACGGGCAGCCTGGAAAACCTGCGCGCGGTGCAAGCGCACCCGCAGTTGCGCGTGATCCAATCGCGGATTTCCGACTGCGCGGAATTGCCGGAACTCGCCGCCGGCGCGGAAGCCATCTTCCACCTCGCCGCCGCCGTCGGCGTGGAACTCGTCGTCAAATCGCCCATCCACGTCATCGAGGCGAACCTGCGCGAGACGGAAGTTTTGCTGCAGGCCGCCGCCGCGAACCGCACGCCGGTGCTGCTGACCTCCACCTCGGAAGTCTACGGCAAGAGCAGCAAGCCCGCGTTCCGCGAGGACGACGACCTGCTCATCGGTCCGCCCACGCAATCGCGCTGGAGCTACGCGTGCGCGAAGCTGATGGATGAATTTCTC
>JAPLTZ010000164.1:1312-8584 GCA_026397895.1 Verrucomicrobiota bacterium
CGCGTGCTCGAAGCTGATGGATGAATTTCTCGCGCTCGCCTACGCCCAGGAAAAAAACCTGCCCGTCGTCATCGCGCGCCTGTTCAACACCGTCGGGCCGCGCCAGACCGGACGTTACGGCATGGTGCTGCCGCGCTTCATCGCGGCGGCGCGGCGCGGCGAGCCGCTGCGGGTCTACGGCGACGGCGAACAGACGCGCTGCTTTTGCTACGTGCTGGACACGGTGGAAGCGCTCGTCCGCCTGCAGAACTGCCCGGCGGCGCGCGGCGATATCTGCAACATCGGCGGCACGGAGGAAATCAGCATCCGCGACCTCGCCGGGCGCGTCATCGCCGCGCTGGATTCCAAATCGGAAATTGAACTCATCCCCTACGCGCAAGCCTACTCGCCGGGCTTTGACGACATGCGCCGCCGCCGGCCGGTGGTGGAAAAGCTGGAACGGCTCACCGGCTTCCGCCCGGCGACGTCGTTGCAGCGCATCATCGAACTCACGGCGGCGAGGTAGGGACGCCGCGCTGCGGCGTCCCCGCCCGTAGCGAAGCGAAGGGCGGAACAAACGCGGTCAATAGCGCGTAATCGCAAGCCATTCGTCCCGCCGCCTGACGTTTCGCTCGGCGACGGAGACGGCGAAGCGAGCCATCCCTACCAGTCAAACAACTTGCGCCTTCACCTGCGGGCAATTCACTACTAAACAAAAAGGGCATCCTTGCGGATGCCCTTTGAAGTTGATGGAAGCCGCCGTTTATTGCGGGAAAACCACGTAATTGTTGACATCGCCGGAGGTGCTCAACTGCTTGCGCAAGCCGGATGAACTGACCTGCTGAACGCTGCCGTCGGCGAGACCGAGGTTGCCTTGGCTCTGGTGCAGCTTGTCCGTCGTCCAAGACACCGTTCCGCTGGCATTGGTGCCGAGTTGGATCAAGGTTGTATTGGCATAGCCGTAGCCGGTGGTCGCGCTGGAATTGATGTTACGATCAGCCGTGAGAATCGTTCCGGGCATTTGCTCATCAGGAGCAAGGCCGATCGCGTAGCTGACATTGTTGTTCATGTTGATGGTGAAGCTCGTGGTCCAGTTTGTTCCCGGCGAGGTGCGCTGATCGTCTGAAGGGCAGAGCAGAATCTTCGGATCGTTCAGTTCGTTGGACATGACCTGGAACACGCGCCAGACATTGTCCCGCTGCAAGGTCGCACTGACGGCAGTCGAGCCATAGACAACCGATGCGCCTTGACCGCCATCAGGCCCGCCGGAACTGGGAGCAACGGACTGCGGCGACTTGTCGCCGTTGTCATTGCTCCACATGCGGAAAGACAAACCGACCTGCTTGAGGTTGTTGACGCACCGGATGCGTTGGGCTTTGGCTTTGGCCTTGGCGAGCGCCGGGAGGAGCAAGCCGGCCAAGATGGCGATAATCGCGATGACGACGAGCAATTCAATCAAAGTGAACGCCCGCATTTTTTTAAGATTCTTCATATTCTCTGCTGTTGTTTTGTTGTTGGTTGTTTTGTTTTCGGGAAACAGTCCGCGAAATCTACAGATTTCATCCGCACTGTCAACCGGGTTTCTGCACTTGTCTGGCTGTTTTAGCACCACCGATGCCAGCCGGCGTCTTCCGGCAACAAAACCCGAAAACCCCAGCAAATCGCCGCTTTTCCAACCGCCCCAAAACCGCGCGCTCCGCCCGCCTTGCGGAATCCTCACGCGCCGCGCGTGACCCTCACGCGCCGCTGGAGTCCAAGCTTCAGCTTGTCGGGCTGTAGCTTTGCCCGCGCCCGCCGACAAGCTAAAGCTTGGACTCCAACCTCGGTTTGCTAGCCTCCACGCATGGCTTTCGATTCCTTCCGCGATTTCGTGAACGCCCTCGACCGGGCGGGCGAACTCAAGCGCATCACCTCACCTGTCGCCACCGAACTCGAAATCACCGAGCTGGCCGACCGCGAAATGAAATCGCCCGGCGGCGGGAAGGCGTTGCTCATCGAGCAGCCCACGGTCAACGGCGTTGTCTCGCCCTTTCCCGTGGCCATCAACACGCTCGGCTCGCACAAGCGCATGGCCATGAGCATGGGCGCGGAGTCCGTGGATGAAGTGGCGAACGAACTCGGCGCGCTCATGAAGGCCAAGCCTCCGACGAGTTTCAAGGAAGCCATCAAGCTACTCTCGCTCGCGCTGGATTTGCGCCATGCCAAGCCGAAGACGGTGAAGAGTGGTTCGTGCAAAGATGTCATTCATTTAGTTGATAGTCCAAAGTTGAAAGTTGATAGCTGGCCCGCCGCGCCCGACTGGAAAAATCCATCAACCATCAACTCTCAACCACCAACTCTGCTCAACCTCCCCATCCTGAAATGCTGGCCGCTCGACGGAGGACGTTTCATCACGCTGCCGTGCGTGGTCACGCGCGACCCGGACACGGGCGAGCGGAATCTTGGCATGTATCGCATCCAGATTTACGACGACCGCACCACCGGCATGCACTGGCAGCTCCAGAAAGTCGGCGCTCGACATGGCCGCCGCTATTACGAAACCGGCACGCGCATGCCCGTCACCATTTTCCTCGGCGGCGACCCCGTGTTCACCTTCGCCGCCACCGCGCCGTTGCCCGACGGCCTCGATGAATTCCTGCTCGCCGGTTATCTCCGCAAAAAATCCGTTGAACTCGTCAAGTGCGAGACCAACGACCTCGAAGTCCCCGCCAACGCCGACTTCGTCATCGAAGGCTACGTTGACCCGACCGAGCCGCTGCGCGACGAAGGCCCGTTCGGCGATCACACCGGTTATTACACGCTGCCCGAACCATATCCCGTGTTCCACGTCACCGCCATCACGCACCGGAAGGACGCCGTTTATCCCGCCACCATCGTCGGCATCCCGCCGATGGAAGACTTCTACATCGGCGGCGCGTCCGTGAAACTCTTCCTGCCCATCTTCAAGATGAACTTCCCCGAGATCGTGGACATCGCGCTGCCGGCCGAAGGCGTCTTCCACAACCTCGTCTTCGTGAGCATCCGCAAGACCTACCCGATGCAAGCCTACAAAATCATGCACGGCCTCTGGGGCATGGGGCAGATGATGTTCACGAAATACATCGTGGTGGTGGATGCCGGCGTGAACGTCCACAACACCAGCGAAGTGCTGTTCCATCTCACCGCCAACACCGACCCGCAGCGCGACAGCCTCTTCACCAAAGGCCCGTCCGACGTGCTCGACCACGCCACGAGCGAGATCGCCAGCGGCAGCAAACTCGGCATTGATGCGACGAAGAAATTGCCCGGCGAAGGTTTCAAACGCCTCTGGCCGCCGCTCATCAAAATGGATGAAAGAGTGAAGGCGAAAATTGATTCGTTTGTTGACAAAAACAATCATAGCTTTGGCAGCAGCAAATGATTTTGGAACAAACAATTTCGCCGCCACCAAAAAGCGAACGAAAAGTTTCGCGACGCGAAGACAACAAACTTCAACGTCACGACCGGGCAGCGCATCAATGGTATCGTTTTGTTCTTTCTTTTCCGCCGCATCTGGTTCGCGACTACATTAAAAAATTTGAACTGGATGAATCAAGTTCCGTGCTTGATCCATTTTGCGGGACGGGCACGACATTGGTCGAGTGCCAGAAATTTGGAATTAAGGCGGTCGGCTTGGAATCCAATCCCGTTGTTTGTTTCGCAAGCCGCACAAAACTTAATTGGCAGATTGAGCCAGATGAATTGTGGGAGCACGCGCAAAGAGTCGCGGCGCTCACCGATGCCAAATTGGAAGATTTTGGTTTGGAAAACAATCGGGAGCTGATGCTACTTGAGACGGCGCAAAATTTCCGACCTAGAGATTTGCTCAAGCTTCCCGCTGATTTGGCCAAGTTGATTTTGAAGAATTCCATCAGCCGGTTGCCGCTGCACCGAACGCTGGTTTTGCTGGAAACGCTCGAAGAAAATCGCGATGACCGTTTTTATGATCACGAGCGACTGGCGTTGATAACCGCTTTGGTGAACGAAATCAGTAATTTGCATTTTGGGCCGGAGGTTGGTGTTGGCCCGGCCAAATTCGACGCTCCGGTTGTTTCATTATGGCTAGATAACATCCGCAGACGACTTGAAAAATTTGCAATCTTATCCTCAAACGGCAAAGGTTCATCAAGCTGATGCGCGTGAGATATCCAGGATTTTGCGTCCTCAATCAATCGATGCCGTCATCACTTCACCTCCGTATCCAAACGAAAAGGATTACACGCGAACCACACGGCTTGAATCTGTTTTGCTCGGCTTCATTAAGTCAAAAGAAGATTTGCGTGCGTTGAAACGAACTTTAGTTCGCTCCAATACGCGCGGAGTTTATAAAGCCGACCTCGATGATTTGCAAGTGAATGGGCATTTGGAAATTGAAAGAATCGCGGCGGAAATTGAGCACCGCCGGATTGCTTTAGGCAAAACTTCTGGCTTTGAACGGCTCTATGCACGGGTGACAAAATTATATTTTGGCGGCATGAAGCAGCACCTTGCCGACTTGCGTAGCGTTTTGCGTCCGGGTGCAAAGCTGGCTTACGTCGTCGGCGATCAAGCATCGTATTTGCGCGTAATGATTCGCACCGGCGAATTGCTCGCCGACATCGCGACTTCACTCGGCTACGAGGTCATCGGCATTGATCTGTTTCGCACTCGCCTCGCGACGGCCACGCGCGAACAATTGCGCGAAGAAGTTGTTTTATTGCGGTGGCCGGGCAAAAAATAAATCCAAGGCTTATGAAGAATAAAAATCGTTACGCAGCCATCATTGAACATATTTTTAGCTCAAAGTTTAAGCTTGGAACGCGCGAGGTGGATTTTCTGCGCGAAGAGTTAGTGACGGTCGCACGCAAACTTCGGGTCAAGCTGCCCAAGAACCTTGGCGATTTAGTTTATAGTTTTCGTTACCGCGCCGATTTGCCGGAAAGCATTCGCAAACACGCTGGCAAAGGTGAGGTTTGGATTATTCGTCCAACGGGACATGGCAAATACCGTTTTGTTTTAGTGCCAGACAAACCGCTTGCGCCGAATCAAAACCTTGCCGTGACGAAAGTGCCAGATGCGACACCCGGAATTGTCAGCAAGTATGCCTTCAAAGATGAACAGGCATTGCTGGCCAAGTTGCGCTACAACCGGCTTGTGGACATTTTTACCAGCGTCACCTGCTATTCGCTGCAAAACCATTTACGCACAACGGTTGCGGGCATGGGACAGGTTGAAACTGACGAGGTTTACGTTGGTGTTGATAAAAAGGGAGCGCACTATATTTTCCCGATTCAGGCCAAGGGCGGTTCTGACAAATTAAACGTAGTGCAAATCGAACAAGACTTTGCCGTCTGCACTCACAAGTTTCCTTCGTTGATTTGCCGTCCGATTGGAGCGCAATTTATCGCCGATGATGTGATTGCCTTGTTTGAATTTGAGCAAAACAATGGTGATGTTCGCATCAGTTCTGAAAAACATTACAAGCTCGTTGCTCCCAAAGAAGTCACCGAAGCCGATTTGTTAAATTACCGGCAACGGACAACAGATTGAACTGCGTTTGAGTTGCTCACGCACCGGGCGCGGCAGGAATTTCCAGCCCGATTTTTTTTCGCCATCTCCATCACGCGCGGGATGTCCGGCGATTGCTGCTCTCCATTCCCGCTCGCGCCCATGACGAACCTTTGTTGCATATGCAACAAAGGTTTGCAGGGCAACTATTCGGGTTTGAACGTGCGCAGTTGCCGGTTGGCGGCCCGGAGCACTTCCACCCGCCGTCGCCAGGCTTGTTGCCCCAGATAATCCGACGGCAGTATCCGGCCCGGCAGCAGCGGATCGTTGATTACCGCGTCCAGCCACGCCTCGCGTTCCGTCGCGCTCCAGCGCAGCAACGCCTTCGCCGCCGCGACGTTCCCAAGCGCGTTACCCGGTCGCTCATCGAGGATTTTCAGATGCCGGGCATAGCGGCGGTTGATGCGCTCGAAGTCCCACGCGCCCGCCACCATTTCCGCGTCCGATTCGCCCGCGCACGGTCGCGCTTCCAGGAGGATCAGCGATTCAACATTGATCTTGCCGCCACCGAGAACTTCACGTTCCGCGGTCAGTGGATCAGGGCTGATCCACACGCTGTTTTGCAGGTAGCCGAAGCCTTTGTCGCGCAGGTAGCGGCGCAGTCGGAAAAGCTTTTCGGTAACTTCTCAACGTGATATGCGTCCGATAAACCACCTATGATTTTTTGGAGCAACCCAACCCCCCGCCTTCTGTTGATCTTGAGTCTGGCGATTGCCACGACGGCATTCGCCGCCATTTCCAGCGCCGCCCCGACCGTGCGACCGCAAATTTTTGTCGGCGGCGTCGCCGGCATTGAGGATTTGCTCGTCGAAAAACATTCCGCGCAGTTCCGCGCGTTGGGCGGCGGATTGTATCTGCACAACAACGGCTGGGCGCTCCTGAAACCAGCGCAGCAACGCGCCTTGCTCCGCATGTTCAAAGACCGGCCGGTCGCCATCGAACTCGGTTTCGGCGGCAAGCCCGCCAGCGCCGAGTCTTGGGCGCATCGGCTCAAGACTGGTTACATTGACGCGGGCTGTTCTCCCGACTTCATCGCGGCCAACGCCTTCGCGCACGACAGTCGTCCCACGCCCGCCGAATGGAAGGCTTACACGGAAAAGCTGCGCACGGCGGGCGGGCTGCCGGTCAAGGCGCTCGTCTTGCCGACGTTCGAGTATGCCAATTTCTCGCCGAACATCCGTGCGCTCGCCAAGACCAAGGTCAGCCAGATGCCGGAGTTTCAGGAGATCGTCCGTTACGCCGGCGGCATCGTGATTGACGCGCCGTGCGGCTACTTTTTCAAACGCGAGCAGGGGTATCGCGACTGGGTGGTGGACGCAATCCGCTGGACGCAGCGGGCGGGATTGAAGGCGGTTCACATCGCCTCGCCCAACCGAACCGGCGAGCAATTCGACGAGGAAGCAATCCGGCTCGTGAATTATCTGAAGGAAAAAAACGCGATGCCCAATGTTTTCGTAAGCGAGAACTACGAGGCGCATCCGCCAAGCAACTATCCCAATCGCGTCGGCGATGAATCCGTTCCCCACACGACGCTGGGCGTGGCATTGCTGTTGGCGAAGCAGGTGAAGTAAGGAACAACCGCTTGTCCGACGTTCAATCCTGCTTGTTGAACACGCGATGCGCCACGCGGTCGCTTTTGCGGCGGGTTTGCCAGCCGGCCTGTTTTTCGGATTCGCGCAGGTGGCTGATTTCGAGTTGGAGTTTGACGAAGCTTTCGTGCCGTTCGCG
>JAPLTZ010000465.1 GCA_026397895.1 Verrucomicrobiota bacterium
GCGATCACGCGCAACCTTTCACCGCTGGTGGTTCGCACCATCGACGCGGCCGCCCACGAGTATCCGTTCAGCCTCGGCGGTCCCCTGCCCGACGTCTACTCGCCCAGCGTCGGCCGGCGCTTGCTCAGCGACGTCGCGCGCAGCAGCGACATCGCGCCCACCTACGAAGGCGCCTTCGCCACCTTCGTGGACGCCGTCGTCGAGGCGCTCCGTGGCGAGTCCCACATGTAAGACACAGACGCACCCAATCGCCGGACCTGCGAGCTCGTCAGGGGCCCAAAGACGCAAGAAGACGAGGGTGATAGCAGAGAAGTTTCGCCAGGTAACGAGACCTCCCACCGGCTCGGCAACATCGGCGTGTCGAGTTGAATAGACCCAGCACCGCGCGCGTCCGAGTGGGGAGTGGGGACGCCCCCCGCAGCTCTGTCAGGGTTGCCAGTTTCGTGCGCGAAGGCGCATGAGCCACCGAACGCCGCGCATCACACGCCAGCGCTCACCAAGGAGTACTCGATGAAGAATGTTGCCAAGCTGTCCATTGCCGGGGCCGTCGCCCTGCTCTTCTCCTCCTCTGCCTTCGCCGGACCGAATTGGTTCGAGACCGAGAGCTTCAGGAAGACCCACACCGAGTGGGCGCCGAAGTTCGACTCCGCCTACAAGGCCTACAAGGCCACCGAGGAGGCCGTGAAGACCGCCCAGGCCGCGGTGAAGCTGGAGAAGGACAAGGCCAAGCGCGCCGAGCTTCAGAAGACCGTCCCGGCCCAGGCTCACCGCGACACGCGCACCGCCTGGCTGAAGCTCCACCTGGAGTGGAAGCCCTACGAGCTCAGCTTCCTCGGCAAGAAGTGGGACGACAAGACCGCCGCGATCAAGGCGGCCATCGACGCCAAGAAGGGCGTTGCCAAGGAACTGTGGGATGCGCGCGTCAAGCTGTACAACGCCGAGCTCACCTACCTCGACGCGCAGCGCGAGTGGCAGAAGGCCGCCACCGACTTCCAGACGAAGCGCTGGACCGAGGAGCTCGAGAAGCTCGCAGCCGCCAGCGCCAAGAAGTAAGCAGCCTCGAGTTTCCGTGAACGGCGGCACCTCTGGTGCCGCCGTTCGCATTTCCTCCCCGACTTGGTAGCCTGCCGCCCATGCGCACCTTCCGCCGGCTCTGCGTCTACTGCGGCTCCTCGAACCACGTTCCCGAAACCTACTTCGCGGCGGCCCGCGCGGTGGGCACGCTCCTGGCCGAGCGCGGTATCGGCGTCGTCTACGGCGGCGGGCGCACCGGCCTGATGGGCGCCGTCGCCACGGCCGCCCTCGCGGCGGGCGGCGAGGTCATCGGCGTCATCCCCGAGAAGCTGCGCGCCCTCGAGCTCGACCACGGGGGCCTGACCGAGCTCCGCGTCGTCGATAGCATGCACGCCCGCAAGCTGATGATGGCCGAGCTCTCCGATGGCTTCATGGCGCTTCCAGGCGGCTTCGGGACGCTGGAGGAGATCTTCGAGGCCACCACCTGGACCCAGCTCAACTACCATCGCAAGCCCGCGGGCCTGCTCAACACC
>JAPLTZ010000462.1 GCA_026397895.1 Verrucomicrobiota bacterium
CTACGGGCAATCCACCGCGCGCACGAACCACAGCCTCGGCTCCGGCGTCATCATTGACGAGGACGGCTACCTCGTCACCAACGACCACGTCGTCCGCCGCGCCGACAAAATCCAGATCCAGCTCGCCACCACCAAGGAAGTTTACGAGGCCCGGCTCATCGCCACCGACCCGAAGAACGACATCGCGCTCCTCAAGATCACCGCGCCGCCCGGAACGAAGTTCACCGCCATCAAGTTCGCACCCGACGACGACCTGCTGCTCGGCGAAACCGTCCTCGCGCTCGGCAATCCCTTCGGCCTCGGCGGCTCGGTGAGCCGGGGCATCCTGAGTTCCAAGAGCCGCATCCGCCCCACCGCCGGGCAGGACTTGGAAATCCCCAACTGCCTCCAGACCGACGCCGCCATCAACCCCGGCAACTCCGGCGGGCCGCTCGTCAACCTGCGCGGCGAACTCATCGGCGTGAACGTCGCCGTGCTCGAACAATCCGGCGGGCGCATCGCGCGCGGCATCGGCTTCGCCGTGCCCATCCAGCTCGTCACCGAGGCGCTCGGCAAAGCCTTCACCCCGGAATCCTCGCGCCAGCTTTGGTTCGGCGCGCAGGTCAAGCCCGGCGAAGCCCCGCTCACCATTTCCTCCGTGCAGCCCGGCAGCCCCGCCGCGCTCGCCGGCCTGAAGGTCGGCGATGTCATCCTGCAGGTGAATGGCAAAACGCCGCGCAGTTTCATCGCCTTCAACGAACTGCTCGCCGCCTCGCCGCAGGCGAAAGTGCCGTTCACGATTCAGCGGCAGGGCGAAACGCAGAAGCTCACCGTCTCGCTCGTGCCGGAGAAAAGTTTTTTCAACGCCGACCTCGTGCAGCGGAAAATCGGCGTGACCTTGCAGGAGATCACGCCGCAACTCGCGCAGGGCCTCGGCCTGCCCCTCAACTACGGCTTCATCGTCCTCGGCACGGACGCCGGCTCGCCCGCCGCCGCGCAACTGGAACACGGCGCAGTCATCACCGCCATTGACGGCCAGACGCCCGGCGACCTGACGGAGGCGGCGCGGTTGCTGCACGCCAAGAACAAGGGCGACACCGTGCGGCTCGGCGTGCTCATCAAACAGCAGGTGCGCAACGGGCCGTTCATTTCCATCCGCTACAACACCGGCGTCCTCGAACTCCCCGTGCGATGAGTGGAATTTTGCCGCTTGAGACAACCCATCCAGTGCGATATTTTGTTGCCATGAGAGCGGAAGCCATCCTCCAACACGAACCGGAAATCATCACCCGCAAGGGCAAACCCGTCTCCGTCATTCTGCCCATCAAGGACTACGAGGAGATGCTGGAGCGCGTGGAAGATTCCGAAGATGTGACCTGGCTCAAACAAGCCCGCCGCAAACCGCTGCACTACCGCCCGCTCACGGAATATCTGGCGGCGAAAAAATCCGCGTCCCGTGTATAGCATCCTCCTCGAACGCCCTGCCGAAAAGGATTTGAGCCGGCTCGGACACGACGTTCACGAC
>JAPLTZ010000042.1 GCA_026397895.1 Verrucomicrobiota bacterium
GCTCGAACGCCATCAAGCGGGCGAACGACGTCGCGGCGCGGATCGAGTCCGAGGGCAAGGAACCGGTCCGGTACGTCATCGGCCGCAAGGGCGTGGGCTACTTCCGGTTCCGCCGCCTCGAGGTCGCCGGCGCGTTCACCGGCTTCTCCGAGCAGCCGAACTTCGACGCGGCGCGGGAGGCCATCGACACCGTCGTCGCGGCGCTGCTCGCGGAGATAGACGCCGCCCAGCACGGGAGCGGCGCGGGACCGGGCGGCAACGGCGGCAGCGAGCCCCCTCCCTCCCCCGTCTTCGTCATCGGCGCCACCAACCGCCCCGACCTCCTCGACCCCGCGCTGCTGCGGCCCGGCCGTTGCGACCGGCAGGCGACGGTGAACCTGCCCGACGTGCGCGGGCGCGAGGCTATTTTGAAAGTCCACGCCAAGAACGTGAAGCTCGCCACGCAGGTGGACCTGTCCATCATCGCGCGCGGCACGCCCGGTTATTCCGGCGCGGAACTGGCGAATCTGTTGAACGAAGCCGCGCTCCTCGCCGCCCGCACCGGCAAGAAATCCATCGGCATGCCCGAACTCGAGGAAGCCCGCGACAAAGTCCGCTGGGGCCGCGAGCGCCGCAGCATGGCCATGAGCGACGAGGAAAAGAAAGCCACCGCCTGGCACGAGGCCGGGCACGCGCTCGTCAGCGTCCTGCTCAAGCACACGCATCCGCTGCACAAGGTCACCATCATCCCGCGCGGCCGCGCGCTCGGCGTCACCATGTCGTTGCCCAAGGAAGACGTGCTGAACATGCGCCGGAAGCAGGCGATCGACACCATCATCATGACGATGGCCGGGCGCATCGCCGAGGAATACGTCGTGGAGGACGTCTCCAGCGGCGCGGCGATGGACATCCAACAGGCCACGCAGCTTGCCAAGGCGATGGTCATGCACTGGGGCATGAGCGAGAAGCTCGGTCATGTGCTTTACGGCGACGTGCAGGAGCACATTTTCCTCGGGCGCGACATGATGCGCGCAAAGGAATACAGCGAGCAGACTGCGCAGGAAATTGACAGCGAAGTGAAGCGCATCATCGAGGAAGCCTACGCGACGGCAAAAAAACTCATCGGGGAAAACCGCGACAAGCTCGAAATTATCGCCAACGGCCTGCTCGAATTCGAGACGCTCGACGGCGCGCAGGTGGTCGACATCGTCAACACCGGCAAGTTCACCCCGCCGCCCCAGCCGCCGGCGGAAATCGGCCCCGCGATGGGCGCGCCCGCCGGCACGCCGTTGCCGGAGAATCCGCCCAAGCCCGTGCCGCCCAAACTGCCCGGCCTCGGCACGCCCGCGCCCGCGCCGGCGGCATGAATCCGTTCCTGACAGACGGTTATTTGGTCTATCGCCGTTGGGTGAATGTTATTCCATCCGTTTTGATTCCCGGTTCGTGCCAATTTTTGACGGGAAGAAAGCGCGCTGGCGTTTTGTTGTTTCTGACCGCTTACCTTTTTGGAGCGATTGGTTATTGCTTGGCGGTTGCTCCAATATGCAAATCAATCATTCCAGCAGCAGTTGCGGCCGGACTTCTGTGTTGCACACAGATATTTGCCATCATCAATGGGTGTTTGATTCCTTTGCCACGTTTGAACTGGAAAAAATGGGTCATCATTCTGCTGTTGGCCTCGGCAATGTCATTCGTTTGTGCTTTCTGTTTGCGTCAATTCGTCGGCAGGAGCTTTACGGCTCCAAGCAAAGCGATGGAGCCCACGCTTGCGGGAGAACATAAGACCAACGATGGTGAGACACAAAAAGGAGACAGGTTTACGGTCGATATGAGGGCATATCGCTCCGAAAATCCAAAACGTGGCGACGTCGTGGTTTTTAGCACACGAGGAATTTCATCTCAATGGATTCGGGGTGAGAGCTTGTTTGTAAAACGAGTGGTTGGGATTCCGGGTGACAAGGTTTCCATCAACCCGCCATTCATTCTTATCAATGGAAGCAAACTGACAGAACCGAAAGTCTTCAGTAAAATCGCTGCGTCTTCAAATGGTTATGCGGGCTACTCCAATATGGGACTGATGGCGCGCGTTGATGATGCGATTGCTTTGGGAGAAAATGAGTATTTTGTTTTAGGCGACAATTCTCCGAACAGTTTGGACGGACGTTTTTTTGGCGCGATTAAACGAGGCGACGTTCTCGGGAAAGTGGTTTGGATTTACTGGCCGCCGGATAGGAGAGGCATGCCAGAGTAGAACCCCCATTTTCCATCTTCCATCCTCCACCCTCCATCCTCTATCCTCGCGCCAATGATTATCGCCCCGTCATTGCTCGCCGCCGATTTCAGCAAGCTCGCCAAGGACGTTGAGCGCGCCACCAAGTCCGGTGCGGAATGGCTGCACCTCGACATCATGGACGGCCATTTCGTGCCGAACATCTCCTTCGGTCCGGCGGTCGTCGCGGCGCTGCGGCCGCTCACGAAGATGTTCTTCGATGTGCATCTCATGTGCAGCCGGCCGAAGATTTTGCTCGAACCGTTCGCCAAGGCGGGCGCGGAGCAGATCATCATCCACGTCGAACTCGGCGACGCCGTCACGCCGCTCATCTGGGAGATCAAGAAGCTCGGCAAAAAGGTCGGCCTCGCCGTGAACCCGCCTACGAACATCGCGCTCTGCGAACCGTTCCTCGACCAGGTTGACCTGCTGCTGGTGATGACGGTGAATCCCGGTTTCGGCGGTCAGTCGTTCATCCACGAATGCCTGCCGAAAATCCAGCAGGCCGACGAATGGCGGCGCGAACGCAGCCTTTCCTATCGCATCCAGGTGGACGGCGGCATCAACAACCAGACCGTCGCCGAGTGCGCGCGGGCGGGCGCGGACACGTTCGTGGCCGGCACAGCGCTCTTCAGTCAGCGGCAGATGAAAGCCGCCGTCGCGAAGATGCGCAAAGTGGCCGACGCCAACGACCCGGCGCTGGCGGATTTGAAGGTTTGAAAATGTTATGGCACATAACGACATTTTCAATTTGTTGAGTTCAATGGGGTGGAAATTTTGGATTCTGTTTGGTTGCGGACTTATCGCAGTTTTCTTGTGGGCGCTTTTATTGAGCGAGATTCAGAATAACAGAATGCGTTCCATTCTTAACGAGTGGGCGCGCGAAAACAGGTATCAAATTATCAGAGCACAGCGCCGCTTTTTTGTGCCATTTTGGGGACAGGGATACCAATTTTTCTACATCACAATTCTCGACTCGAATGGTCAACAAAAAGAAGGCTGGTTTAAGTGTGGCCTCAAACTGATAGTTTTTTCTCAAAAGTCCGAAGTGATTTGGAAAGAAAATAAATCGTAATTATGTCGCAGATCAAATTCGGAACGGACGGTTGGCGCGCGGTCATCGCGGAAGATTTCACGTTTGCAAACGTTGCGCGCGTGGCGCAGGCCACGGCGGATTATTGGAGCGCGACCCCGGTCGCCGGCACGCAGAAGAAAGTCGTCGTTGGCTACGACCGGCGGTTTTTCTCCGACCGGTTCGCGCAGACGACGGCGGAAGTTTTCGCCGGGAACGGCTTCCAGGTCATCCTCACGCCCGAAGCGACGCCCACGCCGTCGGTCTCGTTCGCGGTGAAACAACTCCGCGCTGTCGGCGGCGTGATGATCACAGCCAGCCATAATCCGCCAATCTTCAATGGCTTCAAGCTCAAGTCGCACTACGGCGGCTCAAGCGATTCGGAGACGTGCAAGGCGGTGGAGGCTTTCCTCGACCGCAATCCCGTCCGCACTGTGAAGCTCGCCGACGGCGTGCGGGCGAAGAAGATTTTGATTCGCGATGTGCGCCCGGCGCATTACGCGGCGCTCAAGAAGCTGGTGGATTTTCCGCTCATCGCCAAGTCGAAGCTGCGGTTCGCGCACGAGGCGCTGTTCGGCGTGGGCGCGGGCTGTTTCGAGCAGTTACTCGCAGGCACGACGTGCCGGGTCACGACGCTCAACGGCGCACATGATGTTTTGTTTGGCGGCATCAACCCTGAACCGATTGAGAAGAATTACGCGAAGAGCCAGGCGTATCTCCGCAAGCATTCGCACGACATCTGCCTCGTGACCGACGGCGACGCCGACCGTGTGGGCGGCATGGACGGGCGCGGTAATCTGCTTTCCACGCACCAACTTATTTGCCTGTTGTTGCGGCATCTGTTCGTGAACCGCCACGGCAAGGGCCGCGTGGTGGTGGCGCTCACGACGACTTCAATGGTCGCCAAGATGTGCGCGGCTTACGGGTTGGAGTTCGTCGAAACGAGCGTGGGCTTCAAATATATCTGCACCGAGATGCTCAAGGGCACCGTGCTGATCGGCGCGGAGGAGAGCGGCGGCATCGGTTTCCCCGGCCACGTCCCGGAGCGCGACGGTATCGCTGCCGGAATGATGCTGCTGGAGATGCTCGCGACGGAACGCGTTTCCGTGAACCGGCTGGTGGCGCATCTGGAAAAGGAATTCGGCCCGCACCGCTACGACCGGATTGACACGCATTTCCCGCTGGAGAAACGGGCCGCGCTGATGGAATTCTGCAAGACCAACCCGCCCGCCAAGCTCCTGCGCTCGCCGCTGGCCGACGTGAAAACCTTCGACGGCGTGAAGTTCATCGCCGAGGACAGTTCGTGGTTGATGCTGCGCGGTTCGGGCACAGAACCGATCCTCCGCATCTACGCCGAGGCGAAGTCGCTGGCTGACGCGCGCAAGCTGCTCCAGCTTGGCGTGGGTCTGACGAAGCGGGTCTGATCCGTTGGGAGGGACGGCGTGCCGCCGTCCCCAATTTTTAGGATGGGTCGGCAACATGCCGACCCTCCCAATCCTGCACGCCGCCTTTCACGAGCTTGAACAGCGGGTGCGGCTCGGGTTCTTTGACGCCGCGATGGGCGGCGAGGACTTTGGGCGCGCGGCTCCGGAGTTTTCGCTTCAGGTGTTTCCACTCGTAAAGCAACTGGCCGGTTGTCTCCGCAATCTTTCCGCGAACACGGGCTGGGGCGATTTTCCTCCCGTCAAATTTGTAGCCGCGCCGCGTAGCCTCGGCGTGGACTTCCTTCAAGTAAGTCGCCAAGGCGGCGACAGGGCGGGGTTGCGCTTGGAAGCGGCGCAATTGCGGGTGATGCCGGTAGCCTTTGGTCGCGCCGCGCAAGACTTTCTGCGCGAGCAACGCTTCCCGCCAGAGCGCGACGAGGCCTTTTGAGTCGAGGTATTTGGGATGAACAGTCCAGAGTCGCATGTGCGGGGGATTTCTAGCTTCAAGAACTCGCGCTGGTGTAGCGCTTCAAGGATTTCGTCCACCACCAGTCCGACACGAGCGCGCAGACCACGCCCATGATGAGCAATTGCACAATGCTCCACGGGTCGGCGAGTTTGTCGGTGAGCAGGCGGACGGGGACGTTCACGACGAGCAGCATCGGCAGGGCGAAGGTGAACACGGCTTTGAACACGCCGCGGAACGCTTCGTCCGGCAGACGCGCGATCTGGAACAGGTTGTAGTAAGCCCAAACGATGCCTTGCGCTCGCACTGTCCAGAAACTCACCGTCGCTAGCAGAAACATCAGCGAGTAATGCACGGCGATGCCCACGACGCAGAGCGCGAGGAAGCCGGCGATGTGCATCAGCGCTGGCGTGAACTGCATCTGGTGCGCGGCGTAGGCGATGACGCCGAGCGCGGTGGTGGCGTTCACGAAACTGCCGAGGTCCACCTGCCGGAACGAGACGACGAAGCGCGTGTTGACCGGCAGCAGCAGGAAGAAATCGAATTTGCCGGTGCGGATGAGTTCGGAGAGGTTGGTCATGTTGACGAGGAAGAGCGCCTGGAAAATCTGCTGGATGAAATGGCTCGCGCCGATGAGCATCACGACCTGCCATTTGCCCCACGAGCCGATGGTGTCGGTGTGCTGATACAGCACGCCGATGAACACGAGTTGCAGCGCGAACCACAGGATTTCGACGCCAATCCAGAGGAGGAAGTTCGTCTTGAAGCCCAGCTCGCGCGTGACGGAGTTCTTCCAGAGCGCGGCGTAGATGGTGAGGTAGCGGTTCAATGTGTTCATGCGTCAGCCTCCGACGGCAGAATATTTTTTCAGCCCGCGACTCCACATCCAGCGCGCGGCGAAGAACACCACCGACACCCAGCACGCTTGCATCAAGAGGCCGTTCACGAGCGCCGCGCCGGTGACTTTGCCGAGATACACGCTCACGGGAAAATAGAGCTGATACGGAAACGGCGTGCAGGCGAGAGCTTGTTGCCAGCCCGCCGGCAGGATGCCCAGCGGAAAGAGATGGCCGCTGGCGAGATATTCAAACGCGTAGAGGATGAAGATGAACGTGGAAACTTCCGTGACCCAGAACGCCAGCATTGCCATCGCGAACGACAGGAAGAATTGCAGCAGCGCTGCCAGCGCGACCGACAGCGTGAATGCGCCGAACGTGGCCGCGTCCGCCGGGAACACAAAATAGCTTTTCTGGAACAGAATGAAGCACGTCACCGGGATGAGCGCCACGCTGGTGTAGATGAGCCGGCCCGAAAGGAACAGCGAAAGCCGGTAGCCGATGAAGTTGATGGGCTTGAGCAGGAACTGGCTGATGTTGCCGTCCTTGATGTCGCCGGCGATCTGCCAGTCGTCCTCATACGCGGCGGTGAGCATGTCCACGCTGACGACGAGCAGATAATACGAGATCATCTGCGCGTGCGTGAAGCCGCCGACGTCGTCGGTGCTTTTGCCCGCGTAGATCGTGCGCCACAGCGAGAGTGACGCCATGAGCGGGATCAGCCCGAACAGCGACCGGAACAAAAAGTTCACCCGGTAGGTGAGATTGTTCTGGATGCCGATGACGATGACGTGGCCGTATTTCCGCACGGGAGGAATCTAACCGGCTTGCCGCCCGGACGCAAAAGCAAAGCCCGCAGCTTGACGCCCGTGGTAAAACTTATTCCAGCATGAAGCTCGGCTGGACCATCTGCTTCCGCCACGGCGCGATTAAACGCCCCGTGGCCGGGCTGCTGCTGCTGCTCTGGCTGAATCTCCTCGCGCTCGCCGCGCTGCCCCGACTTCACACCCACGTCCACGCCGACGCCGCCAGCCCGGCGCACCAATGCGCGGTCACGGCGGTGGAGCAGGGCAAGTTCGTCTTCCACGCGCCCACGCCTGTTTTTGCGGCTGCGGCTCAAGCCATCGAGCTTGAACCGGCGCGCTTGGTTTCCGCTTCCATCCCGGCGAGTTCTCATCGCCTTGCTCCCGGTCGCGCTCCGCCGACGGTTTGATTCTTCCGCAGTGTCGTGCCCGTGGCTCGTGTGAGTCGCGGAAATTTCCCGTTCGATTTAACCGGTGTGCGCCCGTAGGCGTCGCCAAAATTTCAACCCGCAGATTTTATGAGACTGAAAACTTTGTTCGCTTTGTCCGCTTGTGCCTGCGCGCTCCAACTGCGTGCGCAGGAAACCAATTCCATGGAGCAGTTCCAGAAACTCCTCGACGCCATGCAGGCGAACTTCGAGCGCGTCATCGCCGCCCAACGCGCCGAGATTGACTCGCTCAAGCAGGAGGTCGCCGCGCTGCACGCCGCGCCGCCGCGTCCGTTGCTGACGGAAAACCCATCCGTCGCATCCATCGGGGCGGTAACACCAGCGATTGAAAGCAAGCCGTGGTCGCCGAGCGATCCCATCCGCATCGGCAAGGGCGGCACTTACGCGGACTTGAGCATGGTCGGCACATTCGCGGTGGGCGGCTCGACGGCGAACGACCTCGGCGCGCTGCAACTCGGCGGGCATGACCCGAACCAGCGCGGGTTCACCGTGCAGGGTGTGGAGTTGAGTTTGCAGGGCGCGGTTGACCCGTATTTTCGCGGCGCGGCGAACATCGCCTTCCTCATTGGCAACAACAGCGCGACGAGCGTGGAACTCGAAGAGGCGTGGCTTGAAACCGTGTCGCTGCCCGGCAACTTGCAGGTGCGCGCGGGGCAATACCTCACCGAGTTCGGCCGCATCAACACGCAGCATCCGCACTCGTGGGGCTTCGTGGACGCGCCCATCGTGAACGCGCGGCTGCTCGGCGAGGACGGCTTGCGTAATCCCGGCGCGCGCCTCTCATGGCTCGTGCCGACGCCGTTCTACTCCGAGCTTTTCTTCGGCGTGCAGAACAGCCAGGGCGGCACGGCGCACAGTTTCCGCAACGACAACGGCGGCAATCCATTCTTTGACCGCCTCGCCACCGACCGTGGCGTGAAGAAGTTTTCCGACATGCTCTACTCGGCGCGTTACGCGGCGTCGTTCGAGCCGACGGACAATCAGACTTTGCTCGGCGGCTTGTCGGCGGTGTTCGGGCCGAACAGTTCCGGCGACAACACGGACACGCAGATTTATGGCGCGGACGTTTATTGGAAATGGAAATCGTCGCGCGCACACGGCGGCTTTCCGTTTGTGAGCTGGCAGACCGAGGCGCTGCTGCGTCGCTATCAGGCCGGCGCATCCACGACGGTTGATCTGAACGGCGACACGGTGCTGGATCCCGTGCCGCGCGAGAGGGTCACGGACTGGGGCGCGTATTCGCAGGTGCTGTGGGGCCTCACGCCGGGCTGGGTGGCGGGCTTGCGCGGCGATTACGCGGCGGGCAACAAGGCCGACTACGAGCGGCTTTACGGCGCGGACCTGTCGCGCGCAATGCGCTGGCGCGTCTCGCCGAACCTGACGTGGTATCCGAGCGAGTTCTCCAAAATCCGCCTGCAATACAACTACGACGACCGCGACCGCATCGGGGTGGATCACTCGGTCTGGTTGCAGTTTGAATTCCTGTTGGGCGCGCACGCAGCGCATAAATTTTAACC
>JAPLTZ010000174.1 GCA_026397895.1 Verrucomicrobiota bacterium
ATTGGCGATGAGGTGGTGCGGGTCGGAGTTCAGGCAGATGACGGCGACTTCGGCGAGGAAGCCGGCGATCTTGTCGTCCGTGCCGTAGGCCTCGAAGATTTTGTCGTTGATGCCGGGGAGGAAGTCCTGCCGGAAACCACCGATGGATTCGGCGGCGCGCAGGATGGCTTTCCAGATGTGGCTCTCGTCAAACTTCACGAGGGAGCGGTTGCGTTTGAGGACTTTTACGATGCGATTTTGGACGGCCATGAATGGGACTATACTCTTGCGGCGGCGGGTGACAATTCCGTTTGCGCAGGGTTGGCCGGGCGGGCGCGGCGGGCGGCTTTGCCGGGCGAAAAATCTGCAAAATTGTTGTGGCGTATTTGATTTTGTTTGCTACTCTCACGCGCCCTTGAATGGAGAAAGGAATCCGTTCGCTTGGGAAATTTGAATTTGATTGAAAATCGTGACGACCAAGAAAAAAGTCAGCAAGAAGGTTTCCAAGCCCGCCAAGGCGCCGGTTTCCGCGACGGCGGCGTCCATTCTGGGCCATCCGGTTTCCAGCAAGCCCAAGCCCGGCACCAACGGCCGGGTCAAGATCAAGGCGGAATGGCAGAAGTTTTACGACCGGCTGCTGGAGCTGCGTGATCAGTTGATGAAGCAGATGGACGGGCTGGCCGAGGAATCGGCGCAGGAGATGGCCGGTTACAGCCTGCACATGGCGGATTCCGGCACGGATAATTTCGACCGCGACTTCGCATTGAGCCTGCTCTCGTCCGACCAGGACGCGATCTACGAGATCGAAGAGGCGCTCAAGCGCATCGAAAAATGCACCTACGGCGTGTGCGAGCTGACCGGAAAAAACATTCCCAAAGCCCGGCTGGAAGCGATACCTTGGGCGCGGTTCACGGTGGAAGCGCAGGCACAGTTGGAACGCGACGGCGCGTTGCGGCAACGCCGGCTCGGCGCGCTCGGCTCGGTGGACATGGTCGGCGGCAGCGAAGTGGAAGAGACCGACGCCGAAGAACCGGAAGAAAAACAATTGAAGGAAAAGGAATAATTTATGCCCCGCGAAACCATAACGCTCGAATGCTCGGAAGCGCGCAAGGAAGGTAAGTCGCCCTCGCGCTACATGACCTCCCGCAACAAGAAACTGAAAACCGAAAAGCAGGAGTTGATGAAATACAACCCGGCGCTCCGCCGCCACACCCTGCACAAGGAGATCAAGTAATTTATGCCTCGTAAAACTAACACCGAAAAAGACAAGCGCGGTTCGCGCGGCAAGAGTTCCACGATGGAGCGGCGCACGCCGCGGCCCAAGCCCAAGACCGACTTCACCATCGACGCCCTCGATTACAAGAACGTCACCCTGCTCAAACAGTTCGTGACCGACCAGGGCCGCATCCTGCCCCGCAAATACACCGGGCTGCCCGCGCATTACCAGCGCCGCATGACCAAGGCGATCAAGCGCGCCCGGCAGATGTTGCTGATGAAGTGATTCATTTCCCCGCGAGGCGACTCGCGGGGTTTTTATTGCGGCAGCGATGCAAATCGTTTGCATTTGGCCGCCGTCATCCTTCCAAATCATGGATTATCTGGTATTGCTCTCCAGCATCGCGCTTGGCGCGGTGGCGGTCTTCTGGTTTCAACTGGCGAACCCCAAGCGCATCAAGCTGCTCAACGCCTTCACCGGCGCGTATCTGCTCACGCTCACGATGCTCCATCTGCTGCCGGACCTGTATGAGTTGCACGAAGGCGTCGTGCCCAAGCCGCTGGTCATCGGCGCGTGCATCCTGGCCGGATTCTTCGTGCAGATCGCGCTCGACGCCATCTCGCTCGGCGTCGAACACGGCCACTCGCATCACCTGCACGGCCGGATGCCCGTGGGCGTGGTGCTGGGCTTGTGCCTGCATGCCTTTGTCGAGGCGCTGGCGCTGGGCGATGCCAGTTCGCGCCATACCGCGCACGAGCTGGCCACGCGGCATTTCCTGCTCATCAGCATCGTGGTGCACAATTTCCCCGTGTCCATCGCGCTGCTGGGGATGCTGCTGCATTGCGGCATGAAACGTTCCTCGGCGCTGGCGTTGCTGGGGCTGTTCGCGGCCATGGCGCCGCTGGGGATGTTCGTGGGCGGCCACACGGCGCTGGCGAATTACTCCCGCGAACTCATGGCCGTCGTCATCGGCATCTTCATGCACATCGCGACGACGATTCTGTTCGAGAGCAGCGACGTGCACCGTTTTCCGCTGGGCAAATTGACCGCGGTGGTGCTCGGCCTAGCGCTCGGCATCGCCAGCGTGATGTTCCACTGAAATTTTGCCGGCCATGCCCGCAGTCACGCAATCCCTTCCGCGCCGCCTCGCCGAAATGCCCGTGCTGGCCGACCGCCTCCGCCGCCACGCCCGCAAGTTCACCGGCGCACGGCAGGCGATTCTTGCGGTGTTGCGGCACGATTCGCGCCCGATGTCGAACAAGGAGATTTTCGCCCGGCTGCCCGGCGGGTTGTGCGATCTGGCGACGATTTACCGCTCCCTGCATCTGCTCGAGGAGGTGGGCATGGTGAAGCGCTTCGACCTCGGCGACGGCGTGGCGCGCTTCGCGTTGTTGCGGGAAGACGACGACGGCCACCGGCATCATCTGGTCTGCACCCGCTGCGCGGAGGTGGTGGAGATCGAGGAGTGTTGCACGCCGGAGGTGGAAAAGCGCATCTCCGAGCGCAGCGGCTTCAAAGCCGTCACGCACCGGCTGGAATTTTTCGGGATTTGTCCCACCTGCCAGTGAATTCCAAAGTCGGGGCTGCCGCCACTGGCGGTTTCTGAACAGTCTGTATTTTTACGGGACGGTCTTCGGGTCAGGCGGTTTCTTCGGTGAGCCAGTCGTCCACGTGCAGGTATTCCTTGATTTTCCTGCGTTCGTAACGGTTTTTCTGGGCTTTCTTGGGGCGGTCATCCGCTTTGCGGAATGGGTGGTTGGGGTCTTTGATGACTTCGTTTATGGTTTCGAGCGATTTCGTCATGGCCACATTCCTTTCAACCGTTGGCAGCAGCGCGAACGATGCCAACTGCTAGTCCGACCCATCAGGAATGAATCTGTTCAAACTTTTTTCAGCCAGCCGAACGCGCCCGAGCGCCACTCCTTCTCGTTGCGACCGGTCAGGAACTTCAACCCCATGCCCTCGTAGGCTTTTTGCACCACCGCGAACTCCCGTCGCAAAATCCCCGCCAGCACCAGCACGCCGCCGGGTCGCAGGCGGTTCACGATGCGCTTCCGCTCGGCCACCAGCAGCGGGGAAATCAGATTCGCGCAGATGAAATCGAACTTCCGCGCGCTGCGCGGCGGCAGCTTTGTCAAATCCTTCTGTGTGATGTCGAGCCGCTTCAGCACGCGGTTTTTTCGGGCGTTTTCCTTCGCCACCCGCACCGATTCGGGGTCAAAATCAAACGCCACGACCGGCGCGTAGCCGAGCTTGACGGCGGCGATGGCGAGAATCCCCGACCCCGTGCCAATGTCCAAAAAAGACTGCCCCTGTCCCGACCTGCGACAGCGAACCAGTTCCGCCAGACAAAATCCCGTCGTCGCGTGATGCCCCGTGCCGAAGCTCAAGCCCGGGTCGAGCACGATGACCGCCTGGCCTTTGCGCGGGCGGCGCTTGCTCCAGCTCGGTTTCAGCAGCAGCGCCGGGCCGACCTCGATGGGCTTGAAGTGGCGCTTCCACGATTCCGCCCAGTTTTCCCGTGGCAACCGCTTCTGCGAAATCGTCCCGCGCCCCGTGCTGATGCCGCAGGCGCGGATGTGCCGCAAGCCCGCCGCGATGGCCGCGCGCTTGGCCGGAATCCATTCGCTTTGCTTTTCGCAATACACCGAAACCCGCAAAACCTTCGTCCGTTCGTTGAAGTAGGCCGCCGCCGGGCTGGCGAACAGGCCGTTCAGCAGTTCCACGACCGCCTCCTCCGCGTCCGCCGTGGTCGTCACCGAGATTTGCAGCAGGGCGGGAATTATTTTCCGTTTTGCCATGGCGTGTAGTTCAGGGATTTCAAAATGTTCCGGTCGGAACGCGCTTCCACGACGGTCACGCTCGCGTATTCCACCTCGAACGAACCGAAGCGGCCCAGCGGCAAGTCGAGCGCGATGGCCAGCAGCATCCGCACGATGCCGCCGTGGCACGCCACCGCCACGGTCTCGCCGGGGTGGTCGCGGACGATCTGCCGCCAGCACGGCTCGACGCGTTCGCGCAACGCCGGCTCGGACTCCGCGTTGGCCACCGCGCCGCGCGCGAGCTGCTCCAGCCATTGTGAACTGCTCAATTGATGGTGCGCCGCAATGTCGTGCCAGGACTTGCCCGTCCAATCGCCGAAATCCATCTCGCGCAGGCCGGGCAGCACGACCGGGCGCGGCGTGCCGTTCCCCAGCAACGGCGCGAGCGTCTGCTGCACGCGCTTCATCGGGCTGGCGTAAATCGCGGCGAGCGGCACGGGCTTGAGATGCGCGGCCAGCGCGGCGGCCTGTTCGTGGCCGCGCGGCGAAAGGTTCATGTCCACGCGCCCGCCGAAGAGGTGTTGAAAACTTTCCTCCACTTCGGCGTGGCGGAGCAGCAGCAGGCGGGTCGTCGGCATTTGAAATTTGGAATTTGAAATCAGCCCAGCGCCTGCTTCTGCGCGGCGAGCAGTTGCTTGATGCCAACTTTGCCGAGCGCGAGCAACGCGGCCAGTTGCGCCTCGGTGAAGGTCGCCTCCTCGCCCGTGCCTTGCACCTCGATGAATTCGCCGTCGGCGTTCATCACCAGGTTCATGTCCACCGCCGCCGCCACGTCCTCGGTGTAGCACAGGTCGAGCAGCGCCGCGCCGCCGACGATGCCCACGCTCACCGCCGCCACGCCGTGCGTGATGGGGTTTTCCTTCAGCTTGCCGGCGGCGATGAGCTTCTGCATCGCGAGCGAGAGCGCCACGAACGCGCCGGTGATGGCGGCGGTGCGCGTGCCGCCGTCGGCCTGCAAGACATCGCAATCCACACAGATGGTGCGCGCGCCGAGCTTGTTCAAATCCACCGCCGCGCGCATGGAGCGGCCGATGAGCCGCTGGATTTCCGAGGAACGCCCGTCCAGCTTGCCCTTGCTGATGTCGCGCGGCTTCCGCGTGAGGGTGGAATACGGGAGCATTGAATACTCGGCGGTGAGCCAACCGCCCTCGACCTTCTGCTCCTTCATCCAGCGCGGCACGGATTCCTCGACGGTCACGCCGCAGATGACGCGGGTGTGGCCCCACTCGACCAGCGTGCTGCCGGTGGCGTAGGGGGCGATGTGATTTTGGAAGCGCAGCGGGCGGATTTGGTCGGGCGCGCGGCCATCGGCGCGGGCGGGGGTGGCGGGTGTGGGCGAACTCATGGGCGCGATGCTAATGCGGATTCCGGGGAATCGCAATTTGCGAATTGCGGCGGCGCGAAAAATCCCTTCCCGACGTGGCCGGGAAGGGATGGCGGGGATGAACCGGTTGCCGAAAGCCTATTGGGCCTCGATGGGGTCGCCTTCGGGAATGGCTTCGAGGTCGGCGTCGGAAATTTTGACGACCTTGTCCCACTTGTAACCCTTGCCGTTGAAAGCTTCGGCGCTGGAGAAGCCGCAGCGTTTGCCGTCCTTGATGAGGAATATGCCGTCGCCGCTGCCTTTGACGAGGTCGCCGTCCTTGGCTTTGGGATAGGGTTTGATGGGCGCTTGGACGAGCGGCCCTTCGGGGATGGCCTTCAGGTCGGCGTCGGGAATCTTGACGACCTTGTCCCATTTGTAGCCGCAGGCGGCGAAAACTTCCGGGTTGGGGATGCCGCAGCGTTTGCCGTCCTTGATGACGAAGACGCCGGTGCCGCTGCCTTGGACGAGGTCGCCTTCCGCTGGCGCGGCGAACAGGCTGCCAGCCAGTCCGAGGATGAGAAATGAGCCGAGAATCGTTTTTATTTTCATGCGGGAGTTTTGTTGGGTGATGGTTTGAGTGGGGACGGCGGAAAGTTAAATCCTGCGCCGTCCGGGGCAAGTCCAAATTCAGACATTGAGTCCCCTGCCCTGACCGGCGGCGGAACTTGAAATGCTTTTTCAGCCCGTGCAAATTCCATCCGAGGCCGTGCGCGCCGCTGCCGAGGCCGTGCAGTTCGCGGTTGAGGTGCTGCAAACCTTTCCCAAGGTCGTGTAAACCACCGGTTGGGCGGTGCAAATCCAGGTTTAGGCCGTGTAAATCGCCGGTTGGGGTAGTGTCAGCCGCCGGCTAGGCCGTGTAGATTGACGGTCGGGGTGGTGTAAATCGGCGGTCAGGACGTGTAAATCCGGGCTTGGGGCGGTGCAAATCGAGGTCTAGGCCGTGCAAACAGGGGCGTTTGGCGGGTCTTTTGAGGATTTTGCACCGCAACCCGCCAAATCTCCTACGCCGCGAGCAAATCCCCGCTGGCCTCGCCCGCAAGGAGCATGACCTGCCACGCTGTAGCCCAGCGAAGGTGGGAATTTTTTGGTTTCACACGTTCATTCCGAGCGCGGTTTACAAGGCTTATTGTTGAACAAGATTCCAAAACTCTAATTCCTTGTTTAGGAGACGCTGAATGTAGTCAACATTTCGTGGAACAGGTATCAGCAATGCGGGATAGCCTAGCCAGTAACACCAGAAGTCGAGCGAGTCATAACCTGTGACCGCCAAGATGTGTTGCATTTGCCCATAGTAATAATCAGGAACGGAACGAGTTTGCTTGGCTGTTCGATAAGCCGATTGTCCACATTTGATTTCGACGACCGCATCGCCGTTGACAGCAATACCGTCAACACTCGCACGCAACCAGTCGTATCGAGTGCTTTGAAGGCAGGCAGGGCGCACGTTTTTGCCGGTCTCGGCGATGTAAAGCCTCCGAGCTTCCGGTTCAAGTTCAGTGCCGCGAGCCATTGCAGCATTTTGGCCGAAGTCGCAGGCTGGGCTACGTTTCTCTTGCAGCAGTTGTGAGTAACTCTTGAAACGGTTCTCGCCCATGATGGTTGAGGCATCCGATGCTCCTATTCCATTGTGACGCCACTCGCGCCAAGCATCCGTCCCTTGTTGAATGTTCGCGACAATTGTAAAGTGCCACTCGCGCGAGACTACATTCGCGGGCTGTTCCATGGGACTCGGCTCGCCACCTCCACAAAAAAATCCTTCGCGTCTTACAGTGTTTGGACTTGCATCGGAAGGCGATAACTTCGTTGAAATTTCTTCGGCTTGTAAGACCGGTATGAAGATTTTTGTTTCCAACCCGCAAAACGGGCACGGCACAAGGCTGTTCTCCCCGGTAAATTCATTTGCGTCAAACTCAATATGGCCGTCGCAATACTGACAGTGGCAAACAACATAATTCGGCGAATTAATTTTTTCACTCATAGCTTCACACTTTGAATTCTCTGCGCCTCCGCGTCTCTGCGGTTCACTTCGCCACCTGTATCTGCCGTGTGATCTCAAACGCCAAATCCAGCGCGCGTTTCGCCGATTCGCCGCTGACCAGCGGAGTTTGCTGGGCGCACACGCACTCCACGAAATGTTCCAGCTCCAGCTTGAGCGGCTCGTCCTTCGCGATGGGCACCGGCTCGCGCACGATTTTCTTCCCGCCGAACTGGCTGACGATGGCGGAGTCTTTGCCCACGCCGAGCTTCGCCACCATCAGCTTTTTGAGAATGGAACTTTCTTCCTCGTCGTCGCGGGCGATGCGGTAAATAAAACCTTCCTGCGCGCGGTAATCGAGTGAGATGTAGCTGGTGTTCGCCCCGTCCGCCTCCGCTGCGCTGCGGCGCGATGGACCGCTGAACACGCGGATTTTCCGCATCCGCTCCGGACTGACGCGGCTGGCGGTAAGGTTGGCCACGCAGCCGTTGGCGAAGCGCAGCCGCGCGTTGGCGATGTCCTCGCTCGCGCTCAACACGGGGATGCCCACGGCGTCCACGCTGGTCACGGGCGATTTCACGAACGCCAGCACCACGTCGAGGTCGTGGATCATCAGGTCGAGCACCACGCCCACGTCGGTGCTGCGCGCGGGATACGGCGAGAGCCGGTGCGTCTCGATGAAGCGCGGCTCGGTGGCGACGGTCTGGAGATATTTGAAAACGGGATTGAACCGCTCGACGTGGCCGACTTGCAGCACGCAATGCTTCTGCTGCGCGAGCTGAACCAGTTCCGCTGCCTGCTCGGTCTTCTCGGTCATCGGCTTCTCGACGAGGACGTGCTTGCCCTGCGCGAGCAACTGCTTGGCGATGTCAAAATGCGTGATGGTTGGCGTGACGATGTTGAGCGCGTCGCTGGCGGCGGCGGCCTCGGCGATGGAATTGAAAACCTTCACACCGAGCTTGGCGGAAATCTTCTTGGCCGTTTCCGCGTGGGCGTCATAGATGCCGGTGAATTCCACCGCGCCGGCGGCGGCGAGTTCCGCGTAAAGCCGGGCGTGGTGTTGTCCGAGCGAGCCAACGCCGAGAACGGCGACCTTCACTTTCGTAGCCATGCGCGGAGTGTGGTTTCAAAAGCGAAAAGTTGAAAGCAGAAAGCGGAAATGCCGGAGCGCGGGTGTCCTCACCCGCAACTGCTGCGCTTGCCAACCGCGCTCGTGAAAAATCGCACCGCACCTGTTCGCGGACGTGCTGCGGCTGGAACAGCCGCGCTCCGGCGAAAACTTTCAACTTTCAACCGGCAACTTTCAACCGCTAGACTGCCGCCGTGCCAATTTTGAGCTACCTCCTGACCGCGCTGGGCGCGTATCTGCTCGGCTCGATTCCGACCGGCTACCTCGCCGCCAAGGCGAAGGGCATCGACATCCGCAGCGTGGGCAGCGGCAACATCGGCGCGACCAACGCCATGCGCGTGCTCGGCAAACCCGCCGGCATCTTCGTGCTGTTCGCGGATGCGTGGAAAGGTTATGCCGCCGTGAAATGGCTGCCGATTTTTCTTCTAAACATTTTAGCCCCGCCAGATTTTGACAAATGCGGAGCTCTTACAAATTTTCATAGCGTGGCAAATTTTCGCATCATGGCTGGCATCTGCGTCATCCTCGGTCACAACTACACCTGCTGGCTAAAATTCAAAGGCGGCAAAGGCATCGCGACTTCGGCGGGCGTGTTTCTGGCGCTCGCGCCGCTGGCGATGGGCATCTGCGTGGCGGTCTTCGCGGTGACGTTTCTGCTGACGCGCTACGTTTCCGTCGGTTCGATCGCCGCCGCGCTCGCGCTGCCCGTGGCGGTTTGGTTCACTCGCGAAGGCACGTTGCTTCGCGTCGTCACCATCATTCTCGGCGCGCTGGCGATTTACAAACACAAGACCAACATCCAGCGGCTGCGCGCCGGCACGGAAAACCGCATCAATTTCAAAAAGAAGGAAACGAAATGAAAATCACCGTTCTCGGCGCGGGCGCTTGGGGCACGGCGCTGGCGCGCATCCTCGCCACGCGCAACCACGACGTCGTCATCTGGGACTTCTTCCCCGAGGCCGTCGACAGCATCAACCGCAAGCACATCAACGAGCGTTATCTGCCCGGCATTCAACTGCCCGCCAATCTGCGCGGCGAGGCTGACGCCGCCAAAGCCGTCGCCGGCGCGGAGATCGTCGTTGTCGCTGCCGTGTCGAAGGCTTACCGCAACGTCAGCAAGCCGCTGCGCGATTTCACCGGCATCGTCGTCAGCGTGACGAAGGGCATCGAGTTCGAGACCGGCGACACGATGACGGACATTTTGCGCGAGAACTCGCCGCAGTCCCGCATCGTCGCCATGTCCGGCCCGACGCTCGCCACGGAAGTTGCAAAGGGAATTCCCACCGCCATCGTCGCCGCGAGCGAAGATGCGGCGGCGGCGCAGACGGTGCAAACGCTGTTCCACGGCCCGGCGTTCCGCGTTTACACCAGCAGCGACATCCACGGCGTGGAGCTTGGCGGCGCGCTCAAGAACGTCATCGCCATCGGCGCGGGCGTGTGCGACGGCCTCGGCTTCGGCGACAACTCCAAGGCCGCGCTGCTCACGCGCGCCATTTCCGAAATGCGCCGGCTCGGCGTGGCGTGCGGCGCGCAGGCGGACACGTTCACCGGCTTGAGCGGCCTGGGCGACTTGATGGTGACGTGCTTTTCGCCGTTGAGCCGCAACCGCGGTTTCGGCGAGCGGCTGGGCAAGGGCGAGCGCAAGCACGGTGTCAGCACGCCAATCATTGACGAGGTTTACGCGATGCTCTACGAAGGCAAGGACGTGCGGAAAGCGGTGCAGGATTTGACGGGGCGCGAGTCGAAAGCCGAAGACTGATTCCAGTGCGGAATTCGGAGTGCGGAGTGCGGAATGAAGACCTGTGCGCTCAACGTCTCCCGCATTTTCGGGCGGTGTTGATGGCGGCGACGGCGATGGCGGTGAGTTCGCCTGATTCCTGGGCGAGCGCGGCGGTTTTGGTGGTGGGAATTTTGCCGGAGTCCACGAGCAGTTCCATCCAATAGCCGGACTCGTCAGCCTCTTCCTCCACCGTTCCCATCTTTGAAATGAAGTCCGCCGTGGATTTGCTGCGGCAAGCCGCCCGATAGTTTGCGCCGACGGAAGTTCCCGCCCGCAGCAACTGGTTGCCCAAAACCCGGCAAACCTGGTCATGCGGCAGACTCTCGACCAGCTTGATCACCCGCAACGCAAACTGTTTCGTCCGCAGTTTCAAATCCTCGTTACTCATGGCGCACCTTTCGTTATCGCATTTGTGTGGCGTTCGCAATCCAACCATTCCGCACTCCGCATTCCGAATTCCGCACTCAAGCGAGCGCCCCCCGAATCAGCTTCATCAAGTCAGCGTGGGAATCGACGGCTTTGAGCTGCGGGAATTCCTTTTTCACCTTCTCCGGCGCGTGGATGAGGAAGCCGACGTTCGCCTCCAGCAGCATCGCGGTGTCGTTGTAGGAATCGCCTGCCGAGACGACGTGGTAGTTCAACGACTTCAACGCGGCGACGGATTTCTGCTTCTGGTTCGGCTGGCGGAGCTGGTAGCCGGCGATGCGGTCGTTCTCCACGATGAGCCGGTGGCAGAAGAGCGTGGGCCAGTTGAGCTGCTTCATCAGCGGCTGCGCGAACTGCTCGAACGTGTCCGACAAAATGATGACCTGGACGAAGGAGCGGAGTTCGTCGAGGAATTCCTTGCCGCCGGGCAGCGGCTTGAGCGTGCCGATGACTTCCTGGATGTGCGAGAGCTTGATGCCGTGGCGGTCAAGGATGCCGATGCGGTAGTTCATCAGCTTGTCGTAGTCCGGCTCGTCGCGCGTGGTGCGGCGGAGTTCGGGGATGCCGGTCTTCTCGGCGACGGCGATCCAGATTTCGGGCGTCAGCACGCCTTCCATGTCCAAAGTGACGATTGATTGTTTCACGGGCGCGGAGTTTTCCAGAATCGGCGGCGGCTGTCGAGCGCGGCGGCGGCGGAAAAAACTTCCATTCCGCGCGGAGTGGGCGATTGTTTCCGCGTGACTGGCCGGAGACAAAGGAATTATTCCACCGCATTGCGGCAGGCGTTCACGCTCATTGAATTGCTGGTGGTCATCGCCATCATCGCGATTCTCGCCGGGCTGCTGTTGCCGGCGTTGTCCGCCGCGAAGACGCGCGCCACGGGCATCCGCTGCCAGAGCAACCTCAAGCAGTTGCAGCTTGCGTGGCTGCTGTATGCCGGCGACAACGACGAGTTTCTGCCCGGCAACCACTGGTATTCGCAGGGCGGCTTCGGCGGGTTCAGCCGCGGTTCGATGAACTGGATCACCGGCTGGGAAAGCGCGGTCGCCGTGGACAACACCGACAATACCAACACCGACCTGCTCCTCGACCCGAAGTGGGCTTCGCTCGGCCGTTACACCGAGAACGCGCGCATCTACAGTTGCGCCGCCAGCCGCCTCACCGCGCGCGTCTTCGACGGCCAATACCCACTCGCCCGCACCGTCTCCATGAACGGCTGGATGGGCTACACCAACCAGCCCGACAACGTGGGTTTCCAATCCTTCCGCCGCACGACCGATTTCCGGAAACTCTCTCCCAGCGCCGCCTTCGTCTTCATTGACGAGCGCGATGACAGCGTGGACGACGGCTTTTTCGGCCTCGACATGGTGAATAATTTCATCCGCAACCTCCCCGCCATCTTCCACGGCGGCGCGTGCCCCGTGACGTTTGCCGACGGCCACGTAGAGAACCACCGCTGGCGCAGCCCCGGCCTCCAGATCCCGCAGCAATTCGGCCCGGCCACCCGCCAATACAACGTCCTCCCCGTCGCCGCCGACGACCCCGACCTCCTCTGGCTGCGCGCCCACGGCAGCGTGGCCGAATGACGAGCGCAATTCAGTTTTCATCCGCCGGCTTCCCGCTACACTCCCCGCAATGCACTGGCTCGAAGCCCTCGACACCGCGCTGTTCCGGTTCTGCAACTCCACGTTGCAAAACCCGTTCCTCGACTGGCTCATGCCCGTCGCCAGCGGCAATCCCGTCTTCTTCCCGCTGCTCGCCGCGTTCGGCATCGCGCTCGTCGTCAAGGGCAACGCCCGCGTCCGCGTCATGCTGCTGATGCTCCTCGTCATCCTGCCGCTCGGCGACACCTTCATCTGCAACACCATCAAACACGCCGTCCTGCGCCTCCGCCCCTTCGCCGCGCTGGCGGGCGTCCACCAGCTCGTCCTCGCCGGGCGCGACAACTCCATGCCGTCCTCGCACTCCGCCAACTGGGCCGCCGCCACGATGATCGTCTTCATCTACTACGGCCGCCGCAGCCTGTGGTTCATGGTGCCGCTCGCGTTCACCGTGAGCTTCTCGCGCATCTACAACGGCGTCCATTTCCCCGCTGACGTTCTCGCCGGCTGGATTCTCGGCGCGGGCTACGCCGCCGCCGGCGTGTGGCTGCTCGACCAACTCTGGCGCAGTGCTGGCAAAAAATATTTTCCGACTTTGGTCGAAATCTTTCCCTCATTGCTCAACCCTGACCGGCATGGAACCGTTCACACGAGAATCACCAAATGGGGATTATACTTTGATGGTGATTGGCTGAAACTCGGCTACACGCTCATCTTCCTTGCCCTCGTCGCCCGCCTCGCCTACCTCGCCGCCGGCGTCATCGAATTGAGCGAGGACGAGACCTACTACTGGCTCTGGTCGAAACACCCGGCGCTCTCGTATTACAGCAAGCCGCCGCTCGTCGCCGCCACCATCTGGCTCGGCACGCACCTCTTCGGCGACACCGCGTTCGGCGTGCGCTTCTTCTCGCCCGTCATCGCCGCCGCGCTCGGGCTCATCGTGTTCCGCTTCATGGCGCGCGAGATCAACGCCCGC
>JAPLTZ010000292.1:0-1322 GCA_026397895.1 Verrucomicrobiota bacterium
CACGCGCCTGCCCGTCTATCTAGGTTCGGGCGTGACCGCGGCGAACGTGAAAGGCTTCTCGCGCGTGGCCGATGGCTTCATCGTCGGCTCGGAGTTCAAGGTGAACGGCCACTGGGCCGGCGCGGTGGACGCCAAGCGCGTCGCGCGCTTCATGAAGGCGGCGCTGGCTGCTGGCCGGTAAGCTCCTCAGATTTTCGGGAAAAGAATTTTCTTTGCGGATAATTGTCTGCGAGTATAGATCACAGAAATAGTAGCCAATCTGACACCAACATGAAACCACAAACACGCCGCCGGTTGAATGATTTGATTGAAACGTATCAACGCACAACCGAAGTGATGGAACACGGCGCGGCGAAAGCCGTCAAAGAAGATGGGCGGGCCTACGGCGGTTTCATCCGAGCGACCAAGGGGAAATTGCAGGAATTCATCTCGAATGATTTGGTTCAAGTCGCGTGGAATGTGGAACTCGCCAAAGATCCCAAGCGGCTGTCCATAAATTCGGACAAGATTCGCATCCCCATCAAGCCTGAATACATCCAGACAATTCGCAACCGCGCCATCAAGGACTACATCCTGACAAACATTCCGCGCTATTACTATGGCTTGTCCGTAGACAAGCACGTCTTCATTGATGGCAAAATGCTTTTGGGAATCGAGTGCAAGGCCTACACGGAAAATGCGATGCTTAAGCGGATTCTGGTGGATTTTCATCTGCTCAAAACCAAAGTCCCAAATCTGCTCTGCTACTTATTCCAACTCGAAAGTCAGCTCGGTGGAGATTATTCCAGTGAGATTAACAATCCAAAAGGTAGTTATCCGACGCACACATTGATGTCGTATTTTCCTGGTTTGGATTTGCGGGTCATTACGCTCTTGCCCGGTGAAAGAAAAGTTGACCAGCCCATCAACAAGGCAAAACATTTTAAGGCGCTTACGATTGACCGTTTGGAAGTAGCCGTCGAGTCCATCATCGAGGGCTTTTGTGAATGTAAGGTCGCATGAAAATCATCGACCTTTTTTCTGGTTGCGGCGGGATGAGCCTTGGCTTTGAGATGGCCGGGTTGCCCACGGCCGTTGCCAGCGAAATTGATGAATGGGCAGGCGATACCTTTGAAAAAAATCATCCGCACACCAAACTTCTCCGTGGCGACATCCGCGACATCAAAGATTGGAATGCGCTCGTGCCGCCGGCCATTCGCGAGTGCGTAGACGGCGTTATCGGCGGCCCGCCGTGTCAGGGATTTTCGTTGAGCGGAAACCGAGACCGGCACGATCCGCGCAACAGTTTGTTCATGGATTTTCTGCGCTGCGTGAAGCATTTC
>JAPLTZ010000292.1:1338-7157 GCA_026397895.1 Verrucomicrobiota bacterium
AGCATTTCCGCCCCAAGTTTTTCGTCATGGAAAACGTGAAGGGGCTGCTTTCCATGAAAACTGCCGACGGCAGTTCGGTGATAGAGATTATTCTCAATGAGTTTTCCAAAGCAGGATATAAAACCTCATACTCAATTCTGAACTCGGCTTGGTTTGGTGCGCCGCAATTAAGAGAACGGGTTTTCATCATCGGCGTGGCAGAGAAATACCCTTTCAACGAATCGCTGGTTTTTCCCCAGCAGGAAGTTCAGTTTGATGATTATGTCACGGTTGAAATGGCTATTTCAGATTTGCCGCCGATTGAATCAGGCGAAGGTTCGGAGCGTCAGGAGTATCACTCGCCGCCTCAAAATGATTATCAAGCTTGGGCGCGGCAAAACTCGGATGGCGTGTTCAATCATGTGGCAATGCGCCACACCGACCGACTAATCGAAAGATTCAAGGTCATCAAGGCGGGACAAAGTGTTGCGGATGTTTCCGAAGAACATTCAGCTTTGAAGCGGGGTAATCCAAAAATCAAATCAGGAAAGGTTTTTGGCCAAAACAACATGAGGGTTTTCCCCGGTCTGCCATCGCCAACCGTAGCCGCTTCATTCCAGAGCAATTTCATCCATCCGTATTTGAACCGGAATTTTACAGCCAGAGAAGGCGCGCGATTGCAGTCGTTTCCTGACAATTACATTTTCATGGGCAGACGGACAACAATGTCATGGGAAAAATCATTATCGCAGTATCAGCAAATCGGTAATGCCGTTCCGCCATTGCTGGCTAAAGCTATCGCCACCAACATCAGCCAATACTTTGAAACAATTGATTCTATTTCCGAAGATGGCGGACATCGCCGGTCGTTGCAAATGGCGTTGCTGGATTCACCGCATTAACTCCAGGTTATGAGTGCTAAACCTTCGCCACAAAAAACTGTCTGGACTGTTGTTGAGGTCAACAGTGGCGTTCCGAATACGGTTGAGTCTTTCAACGAATCAGCACCTGCTCGCCGCCGGGCAAGCTACTTGCGACGCAACGCCGATCCAAACGAGGATGTTGTTGCTGTTTTTTCCTCAATACTTAAAAAGTCTGCACGGAAAAATCACGCCACTTTCCAAAGGTGCGTTTCGTGACATGGATTTTGTGAAGCGAAAGCTCGGTGTCGAAGTGCAGTTCGGCAAATATGCCTTCATGGTCTATAACGTCTGCGCCAAGATGACGATCTTTCACAAGCTCGGCCACATCAATGCCGGCATTGAGATTGTGCCGATCAAACGTTTTGCCGACCACATGTCCACAGGTGTCTCCTATTTCGAGCAGTTTGTTTGGGACTTACAGCACCGAGGAGTTTCAAACATAGACATTCCAGTCCTCATTATCGGCATAGACGCCTAACGCCGCGCCCAGCGGAGTTTGGCCGGAGCGGAGCGCGGGTTGGCGTTCCGTTCTTCGGGCGTGGGGCGGATGACTTCGGGCGAAATCTCCTCGTAAACTCCCTCGCGCAGTCCGGCGGCGAACGCTTTCTTCACGCGCCGGTCTTCGCCGGAATGGAACGTCAAAATCGCCACGCGGCCACCGGGATTCAGACACGCGGGCAGATTCCGCAGGAACGTGTCGAGCGCGGAGAACTCGTCGTTCACCACGATGCGCAACGCCTGAAACACGCGGCGCACGGTGAGGTCGGCGTCGTCCTTGCCCAACCGCGGCAGCGTGGCGCGGATGGCGGCGGCGAGCTGGTGCGTGGTGGCAAAACTTTTCCCGGCAAGCGCGGGGGCGAGCGTCGCAGCGTGCGGCTCGTCGGCATTTTCCAGGAGCAACGTCGCGAACGCCTCCGCCTTGGTTTTTTGCAGCCACGCGGATGCGGGCTGGCCGCGCTGCGGATTCATGCGCATGTCGAGCGGGCCTTCGTGCTTCACGGAAAAGCCGCGCGCCGGGTCATCAATCTGCATCGAGGACACGCCGAGGTCAGCGAGGATAAGGTCCGCGCCGGTCAATTCCGCCGCCGCGAGCACTTGCGGCAGGCCGGCGAAGTTGCTGCGGTGCGCGGTGAACACTTCCGGGCCAAAGCCGAGCGCGCGAAGACGGACTTCGGTCTTGGGCAGTTCAATCGGGTCGGCGTCGAGGCCGAGCAGGCGACCGCCGGGTGAAATCTTTTGCAGGATTTCCTGCGCGTGGCCGCCGTAGCCGAGCGTGCAGTCGGCGGCGACTTCGCCAGGCTGCGGCGCGAGGACTTCGAGAATTTCCGCGACCATGATGGGGCGGTGCGTGCCAGCAGGCGTCTTGCCGGAGGCGAGAATTTTGGCGACGGCTTCGCGGTAGCGCTCCGGGTCGTGCTCCTTGTATTTCTCCTCGAAGCGGCGCGGGTTGCGGCCGCTGTAACGTACGCGGCGTTTGTGCGGCGTGGGAGCGGCGGCAGGAGCAGGTTCGTCGGGCATGGCGAAATCAGAACGGGATGTCATCGCAGCGCAACTCTGACATGACGCGCGCCATTTCGAGCGCGGTCTGGGCGGCTTCGGTGCCGCGGTTGTGCTTGCGGTCGAGGCAACGCACGCGCGCTTGCTCGGCGTTTTCGAGCAAGAGCACTTCGTGGATGACGGGGACTTCGGTGGCGAGTTGGATGTCCATGAGCGCACGGCTCACGGCGTCGCCGATGTGTGCGGCATGGACGGTCTGCCCGCGCAGAATCACGCCGAGGCAGATGATGGCGGAGAGTCGGGGGCAGCTCTGCCGCGCGAGTTTGACGGCGACGACGGGAATCTCATACGCGCCGGGGACGCGGACGACCTGCACCTTGGCGCCGGCGCGGAGGAGTTCCGCCTTGGCGGCGCGGAGCATGGCGTCCACGAATTGCGAGTTGTAGCGCGAGGCGACGATGGCGAACGTGCCGGCGGCGGAAAGTTTTTTGGACTTCGGATTTTTCCTAAGCATGGCGGGATGCTAACGCCGAACGCCCCCGGCTGTCACGCCGACTTGTGGCGTGAAACATTTCAGCGCGGCACCATCTGCGTGAAGGGGAACACGTAGGCTTGCAGGAAAACCAGAATGCCCACGAGCGCGGCGAGCGCGACGCTGTGGAAGAAAACGTAGCGCAGGATGCTGCCTTCGTGGCCATACCAGTTCGTCGCGGTGCTGGCGACGACGATGCTCTGCGCGTCCACCATCTTGCCCATGACGCCGCCGGAGCTGTTCGCCGCGCACATCAGCACGGGGCTGATGTGGATCTGCTCCGCCGTGACTTTTTGCAGGCCGCCAAAAATGACGTTGGAGGCGGTGTCTGAGCCGGTGAGGGCGACGCCGAGCCAGCCGAGCATCGTGCCGAAGAACGGATACAGCGCGCCGGTCTGGGCGAGCGCGAGGCCGAGCGTGGCATCGGTGCCGGAATACTTGGTGACGTAGCCGAGCGCCAGCATCGCGGCGATGGTGACGAGCGAGAACCGCACGCGCACGAGCGTGGCCCAATAGACCCGCAGCATTTCGCGTGGGGAAAATTTCATGGCGACTCCGGCAAGCAGCGCGGCGATGAGGATTCCGGTGCCGGTGGCGGAGAGCCAGTTGAATTTGAAGATGGCTTCCTCGGGCGGCGTCGGCTTGTCCGGCGTGGGCACAGGCACGACGGGCGGCGTGCGGACGACGACGTTGTGTAGTCTGGGGATTTTGAATTCGGGTGCGGAAATCTGGTTGAGGAATTTTTTGGTCGGCGGCACGCCCCAGATGAAGATGAGCACGCTCAAGAGAATCCACGGCGTCCACGCTTTCCAGATTTCGCCGGCGTGGTGTTTGGGCTGTGACGGGGCGGGCGCGGCATTGTCGCCGTTCAGCTTCCAGATTTTTGCCGGTTGCCAGAAGCGCAATAACACCGTGAGCGCGGTGATGGAGGAGATGGAGGCGACGATGTCCACATGCCGGCGGTGAGCGCGGCGGGCCACACTCCCAACATGCCGCGGAAACCGACCATCGCCCACACGACCCAGAACGGCACCATCAGCGAGAAGAAGGGCACCTGCCGGCCGACCATCGCGGAGAGCGCGAGTTCGTCGAGGCCGGTGACTTTGCTCAGGACGATGATGGGCGTGCCGAGCGCGCCGAAGGCGACGGGCGCGGTGTTGGCGATGAGCGAGAGGCCGGAGGCTTGCAGCGGTTTGAAGCCGAGTTGCATCAGGATGGCGGCGGTCACGGCCACCGGCGTGCCGAAGCCAGCGGCGCCTTCAAAGAACGCGCCGAAACAAAACGCGATGAGAATGACTTGAATGCGCGGGTCGGGTGCGAGCGTGGCGAGGCTGCTGCGCAGGATGGTGAAGTAGCCTTTCGCGACGGTGAGCTGGTAGAGAAAAATGAGGTTGAGGATGATCCAGCCAATGGGAAACAATCCGTAGCCCGCGCCGTAAACGGTCGTAGCCGCCGCCACTTTGACGGGCATGTGGTAGCCGAGCAGCGCGACGCCAAGCGCGACGGCGAGGCCGAGGAGCGCGGCGAAGTGGATGCGGATTTTCAGGATGGCGATGGCCCCGAGCAGGGTGACGATGGGCAGGGCGGCGAGCAGGGTGGAGAGCGCGGCGTTGTGGAGCGGGTCGTAGTTCTGCAGCCAGTTCATGGGGTTCGGTTGCGGGGAGGAAAGCGGAAAACAGGAAAAACGTCCAGCCGCGTTTCGGTCGTTGAAAGAGCCGGACCTGGAAATTCCCAAGTTTCGCCTAGTCTCGCAACCGGGGAATCCCGGAGTTGTCGTCTGGCAAAAACACGATAGACTACAGTTGTTCAGAAGCCGTGATTGACTTTGGGCAGCATATGTTGAAAGCACAGCAACTCTTGATCGCCGCTGCGGTCTGGGTATCGGTCGCCACGACCGTGCCCGCGCAGAGCGTTCCGCCGGGCGGCGTGCTGGTGCTGTATAATTCCATCAGATGCTCGCCAACCTGCTGGGCCATTTTGATTTGCCGTATGTCCTGAAGCCCATCGAAAATTATCAAGCCGGGGAAATGAACACGGCGCGGGCGACGTTCTACCTGGGCACGGATTACTACGCCGGGCAACCCGCCGCTTTCACCAGTGACGTGTTCACGACCACCAATGCCCTTTGCTGGCTCAAATATCACATTTGGAACATTGCAGGCGCAAATTTCGATTCCAAATTCGGCTTCCGTTTTGTCCGAAACGACTCGTCGGGTTTCAGCAACATCGTTTACAAAGGCGAAAGCTTTCCCAAAAACCAGGCCGACCCCGCGCTCGGCTACGTCACCATCCTCAACACCAACCGCGCAACCGTTCCCGCCGTCGCGGCCATGATGGACAGCGGTGGTGTCATCCTTACCAACATCCCCTACGTCGTTCACGCCAGCAATCTGTGGTATGTGGCCGATGACCCGTTTGGAAACATCGCCGATGAAGACCGCTACACCGTCTTCTGTGATTTGCTCCACGACATCCTCGGCATCAACCACGCCGAGAGCCACCGCGCCGTCATCCGCATCGAGGATGTCTCCGCCGGGGTTTACACCCCGCAACTGATCCGCCAGATCGCCGACCTGCTGCATTCCAACGACGTGCCGTTCGCGCTGGCGACCATCCCCGTCTGGACCGACCCGCTCGGCTATTGGAGTCTTGGCACGCCGGTGACGCACCGGATTTCGGACGGGGCAGATTCGGTGTCGGTGGGTTTCCGCGATGCGATCCGCTACGCCGTCACCAACGGCGGACAGGTCATCATCCACGGCTACACCCATCAATACAACCAGACCAACAATCCTGGCTCCGGCGTCAGCGGCGACGACTATGAATTTTGGCGGAAGAATAATAGCCCCGCCATTTCCCAGCCCGTCCCTGAAGACTCCGTTGCCTGG
>JAPLTZ010000292.1:7186-10120 GCA_026397895.1 Verrucomicrobiota bacterium
ACTGGGTGGCTTGGGAAACGCCGCATTACTTGGCGTCGGCGCTGGATAACCGGGTCATGGCCACCAATTTTTCACTCATGATCCAACGCGGTTTTTATTTTGCCGCCGAATACGATCCCGCCACCAACGGCAGCCGCTATCTCCCCCAACATTTCCCCTACGTCATCAACCGGGACATCTACGGCTGCAAACTCATCCCCGAAAACCTCGGCTACTATTCGCCCATCGGTTCTTCAACCCCCCGCCTGCCCGCGGACATGATCCGGGTTGCCCGGAAAAATCTCGTCGTGCGCGACGGCTGGGCCAACGCCTACTTTCACGGCTACCTTCCCCTCACCAACCTGCAGGCCATCGTGACCGGCATCAAGGCGCTCGGCTATGCCTACGTGCAGCTCTCCCCGGGCAGCCCGTCGCTGCTGGCGGCGGTGACCTTGACGAACCTGACCCAGACCTTTGATGGGGTCGGCAAATGTGTTTCCGCCGCGACCGCGCCCGCCGGGTTGGCGGTGAACCTGACTTACGACGGGTCGCCGTCCTGCCCGACGAACGTGGGCACTTACACCGTCATCGGCAACATCGGCGACACCAACTATACGGGCAGCGCCACCAACACGCTGACCATCGGCAAGGCGACGGCGCCGGTGAATTTGGGGAATCTGTCCCCGACCTACACGGGCGGAGCGATAACGGTGACCGCCAGCACGGTGCCAAGCAACTTGGTCGTGAACCTGACCTACAACGGCAGCGCGACTGCGCCGACAAACGCCGGCAGCTACACGGTGGTCGGGACAATCAGCGATGCCAATTATCAAGGCGGCGCGACGAATTCGCTCGTCATCAGCAAGGCAACCGCGCCGGTGAACCTGACCGGCTTGACCCAAACCTACGACGGGGCGGGCAAGTGTGTTGCGGCAGCCACCACTCCTGCCGGGCTGGTTGTCAATCTGACCTACAACGTTTTTTCCGCCTGCCCGACCAATGCCGGCAGTTACACGGCGGTCGGTTCCGTCAGCGACGCAAACTATCAGGGCGGCACAACCAACACGCTGACCATCGGCAAAGCGGTTGCCACCGTCAACCTGGCGAACCTTGCCCGGACCTACACCGGCGGCGCGATTGCCGCCAGCGCGACCACCGCGCCGCCGGGGCTGCCTGTGAATCTGACCTACAACGGCAGCGCGACGGCGCCGACGAACGCCGGCAGCTACACGGTCATCGCCACCATCAGCGCCGCGAACCACCAGGGCGGCGACACCAACACCCTCGTGATTGCCGCAGCGGCGGCAACGGTCACGCTGGCTGATCTGGGCCAGACCTTTGACGGCACTGGCAAATGCGTTTCCGCCACGACCGCGCCCGCTGGCTTGGTGGTGAACCTGACGTATGACGGGTCGCCGGCCTGCCCGACCAACGCGGGCACGCACACCGTGATCGGCACAATTGCCGACAACAATTACCAAGGCAGCGCGACCAACACGCTGACCATCGGCAAGGCGACGGCGCTGGTGAACTTGGGGAATCTGTCCCAGACCTATACGGGCGGAGCGATGGCGGTGGCCGCCAGCACCGTGCCAAGCAACTTGGTGGTGAACCTGACCTACAACGGCAGCATCGTTCCGCCGACGAACGCGGGGAGCTACACGGTGATTGGAACGGTCAGCGATGCGAACTATCAGGGCGGCACGACCAACACGTTCATCATCGGCAAGGCGACCGCAACCATCACCCTGACGAACCTCGCGCAGACCTACACCGGCAATCCGATCACGGTTGCGGCATTGACCACGCCCTCCGGTCTGACCGTCAGCTTTGCGTATGACGGCAGCGCGACCGCGCCGACCAACGTCGGCGACTTCGCGGTCATCGGCACAATCGCCGACGACAATTACCAAGGCAGCGCGACCAACACGCTGACCATCGGGAAGGCGACGGCGCTGGTGAACTTGGATAATTTGTCCCAGACCTACACGGGCGGAGCGATAACGGTGGCCGCCAACACGGTGCCGAGCAACTTGGTGGTGAACCTGACCTACGACGGCAGCGCCGTTCCGCCGACGAACGCGGGCAGCTACACGGTGATTGGAACGGTCAGCGATGCAAACTATCTGGGCGGCGCGACGAACACGCTGGTGGTCGGGTTGGCGGGAGCGGCCGTCAACTTGGGCGATTTGATCCAGACCTACGACGGCACCGGGAAGTGCGCCTCGGCGCAGACGACTCCATCCGGTTTGCTGGTGAACCAGACCTATGATGGTTCGTCTTCCTGCCCGACGAACCCGGGCAGCTACACCGTCATCGGAACAATCAGCGACGCCAATCATCAGGGTGGAGCAACCAACACCTTGGTGATCAATTGTCCGATCATCGCCTTGAGCGGTCTGACCAATGCCAATCTCGGTGTTGCCTACAGCCAGTCAATTTCCGCCACCGGCGGTGCCGCGCCTTATCTCTTCACCCTGACCAGTGGTTCGATGCCGGCCGGCTTGAGCCTGGGCACAAACGGAAACATCGGCGGCCTGCCACTGGCGCCCGCCACCAACAGCCTGACCGTCACCGCCACCGATGCCAACGGTTGCAGCGGCAGTCAGACTTACACCTTCAAGGTCACTGGCAGCGGCCCGGCGGCGGACACCAACAAGCCGACCGTCCTCATCATCTCGCCCGCAACCAGCAGCACCGTGACCAACGCGAGCCTGATCGTCTCCGGCTCGGCGAGCGACAGTTCCGGCAAGACCAACAGCGGCGTGGCGTTGGTGTTCTTGAGCCTGAACGACGGGCCGCAGCAGTTGGCGACGGGCCGGACGAATTGGACGGCCGCAGTGACCCTGATGCCGGGCACGAACACCATCATCGCCCAGGCCGTGGACTACCGGGGCAACATTTCCAAGCCAGCCACGAACCGGTTTTTTTACGCGCTGCGGTCGGTGTTCACCG
>JAPLTZ010000292.1:10137-12006 GCA_026397895.1 Verrucomicrobiota bacterium
ATCGCCCGCCGGCGCGGTTTATGTGGGGAGGGATTATACCTTCACCCTGACCGCCAGCGCGAACACGCTGTTCTCGAACATCGTGAACGCGGCGACCGGCGGCGTGACCACCTCGACCAATTCCAAATACGTGTTCCGCGCGGAAACGACGAACCGCATCACGATCAACTTTGTGACAAACCGTTTCCTCAAGGCGGCGGGCAACTATCAGGGCCTGTTCTCGGACACGCTGGTGAACCGCCGCAGCGCGGGGACGGCGACTTTCCAGATCCAAAGCCAGGCGACCTACAGCGGCACGCTCTATCTGAACGGAGACAAGATTCCGCTGACCGGCCGGTTCAATCTGGCGGGGGAAAACGTATCCAAGTCAGTGACGCGAACGGGCAAGGGCGCGTTGTTTTTGTCGTTGCAGTTGAACTTCGACGACACGCTGTCGGGCACGGTCAGTTCTGCGGATGAAGGTTGGATCGCCTATCTGGACGCGGACCGGTCGGTGTTCGGGACGGTCAAGACCAACCCGTATGCGGGAACTTTTACGCTAGCGATACCCGGTCGGGCCGGAGACACGAACCTGCCGGCCGGCGACGGCTTCATCTATGCGACGGTGTCACAACAAGGCGCGATCACCGCATCGGTGGGGATGAGCGACGGGCAAGCGTTGTCGGTGTCGTCGGCGATATCGAAGGATGGCCGCTGGCCGTTCTTCCTGGATTTTGGCAGCAGCTACAAGGGAATGATCATGGGCTGGATTCAATTCAGCAACAACGCCCCGCTGTCGCCGGTGGGCGGTGATTTGTTCTGGATCAAGGAGGGCGGCAAGACCGGGTATTACAATGGCGGGTTCACCAACAGCTTCATCCCTGCGGCAGGCTCCACCTATGTCGTGCCGGCGTCGGGCAAGCGGGGCGTGGCGATGACGAATGCGCTGGTGGTGCTGGCGGATGGAAACCTGCGGCAACCGCTGACGAACAGCCTGATCGTGACGGCCTGGAACCAATTGCAGATGCTGACCACCGCCGGCAACATGCAATTATATTTTGATCCGAGTTCCGCCAGACTTAACGGCAGTTTCGATCATCCCGCGACCAGGCAGGGCGGCGTGCGAATCAGGGGCATCTATGTGCGGGGCGAGAACCAATTCCACGGGTATTTCCTCGGCACGAACCAGAGCGGGTCGGTCAACCTGCGGGCAAAATAAGCGCATCCCCGATGCCGTGAAAAAACAAAACGTGGAGCCGTCCAGCTCCGCGTTTGTGTTTTGAAAAATGTCCGCCGTCGGTCAGCGGTCGATGACGCGCAGGGTTTGCAGCTTGGAGAGCTGGCTGTCGTTCTGCGGGACGGGGATGGCGTTGTATTGCCATTCGAGCTTGTAGCGGAAATGGACGACGTTGGCGTCGGCGGGCACGGCGAGGAGGGTTTCCCAGCGGTTCGTCATCAGCGGCATCGGGCGCATCGGGTAGAATTTGTCCCCCACGACGACGAAGGGCTTGATGCTTTTCCAGCGCAAAGAGTCTTGGCGGGTCTCAAAGGCGACGGCGACGGGATAAAGCCCGTCGGCGCGGCGGTTCTGGTATTGCGGGGTCAAATTGGTGAGCGTGCCGGTGCAACCGGTCAACGCCAACACCGCCGTCAGGGACAGGAGCTTGATCAAATTTCGCATGCAGCCGGCAGCGTTGCAAAGGCTTGCCTGCTTGTAAAGTTGGATTTCGCGGCGCGATGCTGCTCGCGCGACTGCTTTTTGCGTTTGACCCGTCCCGGTTGGCTGGCTAGGTTGACCGCTCCAATACGGGGATTACTACTATGTTTTTAACGATTCGCCGCCACCAAAAGTGGCTTTTTCTGGTCATCAGCACGGTCACCATCATCAGC
>JAPLTZ010000292.1:12049-31838 GCA_026397895.1 Verrucomicrobiota bacterium
CCATCATCAGCTTTGTCATCTACTTCCGGCCCGGCGGCAAGAATTCCGACCGCGGCTCCGGCAAGGCCGAGCTTGGCTCCATCAACGGCGAACCCATCTCCCTCGATGACTACCGCGCGGTGGCCGGCCATGTGCAGCTTTCCTATTTCCTCGGCCACGGCGACTGGCCCGACCACGACACCGCCGCCAAGCAGGCCGGCTTCAATCAGGAACGGGAGATTTATCAGCGCCTGTTCCTGATGCAGAAAATGAAGGCATTGAACATCCGTGTCAGCCGCGAAGCCGTCGGCATGACAGCGGGGCAGATTTTGCGCTCCTTCGGGCGCGACGGCAACCCGGTGCCGCTGGCGGCGTTTGAGGAAAAGGTCCTGCGCCTCCGCGGCCTGACCGTGAAAGATTTCAACGACCTCATCGAATACGAAATCGGCGTCCGGCAGATGATCAACCTCCTTGGCATCGCCGGCAAACTCACCACCGAAGCCGAAGCGGAGATGCTCTACCGCCGCGAACACGAGGAACTCACCACCGAAGCCGTCGTTTTCTCTGCCGCCAATTTCACCAACGCCGTCACCACCACGCCCGAGCGGCTCGGCCAGTTCTTCACCAACCAGATGGCGCGCTACCGCGTGCCCGACCGCCGGCAGGTCAGCTACGTCAAGTTCGCCGTCGCCGATTATTTCGACCTCGCCGACCGGCAGATCGCTTCGCTCACCAACCTGAGCGCGCATGTGGATTCCGTCTATGCTCAGCGCGGCACGAACTACTACAAGGGCGTCACCGCCGACGCCGCCAAAAAGGAAATCCGCGATGAAATCCGCCGCGACTTCGCCCTGCGCTCCGCCCGCACCAACGCCGTCGCCTTCGCTGAGGAACTGCTGAACCTCACGCCCGCCGCCCCCGAAAACCTGGCGAAGATCGCCGCCGACCACAAACTCACCGCCGCCGTTACCGCACCCTTCAACGTGCAGGCCGGCCCGGTGGAATTGAACGTCCCGCCCGCTTTCGCCAAGGCCGCCTTCGCGCGCACCGCCGAAGAACCCTTCGACGGCCCCATCCTCGGCGAGGACGGCGTCTACGTCATCGCGCTCAAGAAAATCATCCCCAGCGCCATCCCCGCGCTCGACAGCATCCGCGAGACCGTCGCCGCCGACTATCATTTCGTGCAAGCCGCCATGCTCGCGCGCGATGCCGGCACCAACTTCGTCGCCAAGCTGCCGCCCGGCAAACCCTTTGCCGATGCCTGCGCCGCGGCGAAAGTCACGCCCGTCAAATTTCCCGCCTTCTCGCTCGCGTCGCGCTCGCTGCCGGAAATCGAGCAATACATCGGCCTCGGGCAATTGCAGGAAATCACCTACGGCCTGCCGACCGGCGCCACCAGCGCCTTCATCCCCACCGCCGACGGCGGGTTGGTGCTGCACGTTTCCGCCCGCACGCCCGCGAACGACGCGCAGGTGAAAGCCGAACTCCCCGCCTTCCTCAAGCAGGTGCGCCAGACGCGGCAGGGCGAAGCGTTCAACGCGTGGTTCAGCCGCGAGGCCGCGACCGGTTTGCGCGACACTCCGCTCGCCCGCCAGCAACAGGGACAGCGCTGATCGCCTCGTGCGCGCATCGGCGCCAAAGCTTTTGACCGGATGAGCGCCGCCATAAAAATTTCCTCGCCCGCCACCAGCGGGTTCTGGGAAATCCCCGTCCTGTTCGAGGACGAACACCTCCTTGCGCTCGACAAACCCGCCGGCCTGCCCGTCTCGCCCGACCGCAATAATCCCGACCGCCCCAGCCTCATGAAGCTGTTGCACGACGGCATCGCCGCCGGCAAACCGTGGGCGCAGTCCCGCGGCCTCACCTATCTCGCCAACGCCCATCGTCTCGATGCGGAAACCAGCGGCGTCCTGCTGCTCGCCAAAAACAAGCCCGCCCTCATCGCGCTTGCCAATTTGTTTGGCGCGGAAAAACCGTTGCAGAAATACGTTGTCCTCGCGCACGGCACGCCGCTGGAGGAACGCTTCGAAGTCGGCGGCAAAGTCGCACCCCATCCCTTCACGCCCGGCAAGCATCATGTGGACGCCCGACGCGGGAAGAAATCGAAGACTATTTTCACCGCGCTGGAACGGTTCGCCAACTGCACCCTGCTGCGCTGCGAACCCGCCACCAGCCGCCCGCACCAGATTCGCGTTCACCTGCAAAACGTCGGCTGGCCGGTCGTCGGCGATGAGCTATACGGCGGGCAGCCGCTGTTGCTTTCGCGATTGAAACCGCATTTCCGTTTGAAGCCCGGCAAGACCGAGCGCCCGCTGCTCGCCACCGCCATGGTGCATGCCGAGGAATTGAGTTTGCCGCATCCCGTCACCGGCGAAGTTCTCACTCTCACCGCGCCGTGGCCGAAGGATTTGACCGTGGCCGTGAAGTATCTGCGGCTCTACGCGAAATAATTCTTGGCGCCCTTGACGTCTTGGCTTGGTTCAAAATATTTAAGCGCTATGCGTCTGAATGAGTTAAAAAAACCGATCAGCACTCAAGAATTTATTTGTTTTCCAGTTTGCGGTGCTGGTGGAGCGTTAATTGCAGCAAAGAGTTCTGGCGTCTTGATATCCGTGTTAGCATTGGTGTTCGGGATTTGTGTCGGTGTAGGTGTCGTTGCGCTTGCACTCTTCTTCCTCCAAAAGCTTGAATTACGCGGTGCGCTTGAACGTCATCGATGGATTGAATCGTTGTTCTGTTTTTTACTTATTTTTGTATTACCTCTTTCTACATATTTACTGTCATTTTTTATTGTTTCAGTTGGGTTGCAGTTGTGATGTAGCAAAAGAACGCAAGAGAAGTTCGTAAATCTACCCTCTATTTACTATTGGGGATCGAGTGCAGATTTAACTGCCACTATTAGCTGAAATCGATACGGTCAAGAAACCAGCCACTGCATGATGGCCTTCTGCACATGCAGCCGGTTCTCGGCTTCCTCGAAGATCGTGTCCGCGTGCGCTTCCAGCGTGGCGTCGTCAATCTCGTTGCCACGATACGCCGGCAGGCAATGCATCACCAGCGCGCCGGGTTTGGCGAGCTTCACCAGCCCCGCGTTGATCTGGTAGCCGGTGAGAATCTTGAAGCGCTCGGCGGACTCGGCTTCCTTGCCCATCGAAATCCACACGTCGGTGTAGAGCAAATCCGCACCGGCAGCCGCAGCTTTGATGTCGTCGGTGACGGAAATCTTGCCGCCCGCGCGCTTCAACAATTCCGCCGAGGGTTGGAATTGCTTCGGCGCCGCCAGCCGCAATTCAAAACCAAATTTCGCCGCCGCCCAGATCCAGGAATTTGCCACGTTGCACGCTGCATCACCGACGAACGCCACGGTCTTGCCCGCGATGCTGCCGCGCTTTTCCTGAAAGGTGAAAATATCCGCGAGAATCTGGCACGGGTGCTCGTCGTCCGTGAGCGCGTTGATGGTCGGGATTTTGGAATAGCTCGCGAAATCTTCCACGTCGCTCTGCTTGAACGTGCGGATGACCGCGCCGTGGATCATGCGGCCCATCACGCGCGCCGTGTCCTTGATCGGTTCGCCGCGGCCGAGCTGGATGTCCGCCGCGCTCAAAAACATCGGGCGGCCGCCGAGTTCGTGGATGCCGACCTCGAACGACACGCGCGTGCGCGTGGAAGCCTTGGCGAAAATCAGCGCCCACGTCTGGCCGGCCAGCGGAAGTTCCGGGTTGCGCTTTTGCTTGTTAGCTTTGAAAAATGGCAGGCTGATTTCAGCGCTCAATACAGATTCAGTGCGGGTGCCACGCTTCTGTTTGACGGCGGGCACGGCTGCCAGAATGGCGTTCATGTCGTTCGCCGAAAGTTTTTCAATGCTCACCAAATGTCTTGAAGTCATTGCGCGGGCGGCTTGCCATTGTGCCGCTGTGGGTTTCAATATCCAACTGTCCTGATTTTCTTTCATGGTTGTGATTCTAAAACACTCCGAATGCTGTTTTATTACCCCACCCCGTTGCCCGCGTCACGCTTGTTTCTTTGCCAAATCCACCGCGCGCCACAGATACCATGCCGCCGTGGTGCGGTGCGGCTTCCATTTCTCGCCGAACGCCGCCAACGACTTCGGCTTGGGCATCTCGCGCTTTTGGTAGGCGAGGCGGAAGCCGTTGCGCACACCGAAGTCATCCACGGGCAGCACGTCTGTTCTCCCAAGCTGAAAAATCAAAAGCATCTCCACCGTCCAGCGTCCGACGCCGCGCGCCTCGGTGAGCCGCAGAATGATTTCCTCGTCGCTCAACTTGGCGATGGCGCGCGAGCTGGGAATCGTGCCATCGAGCGTCTTCGCCGCGATGTCGCGGATGGCCGCGATCTTGGCGAACGAAAAGCCGCACGCGCGGATTTGCTCGTCCGTGACCTTTGCCAAATCTTCCGGGCGTGGAAATTTTTTGCCAGGGAACAGCTTCTTGAACCGCGTGAGAATCGTGTTCGCCGCCGTGCCGTTGAGTTGCTGGTGCGCCACCGCCTGCACGAGCGATTGGAACGGCGAGCGCTTCGTTTCCGGCTTGAGCCCGCACGGACCAGCGGCGCGGATGAGCCGCCGCATCACCGGGTCCACGGTGGAAAGATGTTTGAGCGCAGCTTTGTTCATTTGAGTTTCTCCAAAGACCGGTCGTGCCAGCGGGTGACGAACAGCATCGCGCACGTCGCGCCGATGAGCGCCAGGAACATGTCCCACTGCGTGTCCCACGGGTCGCCCTGCGTGCCGAGGAAATCCGTCGCTGCGTCGCCGGTCAGCAGCGCCGTCCACCACTCGATGAATTCGTAGCACGCGCTGAAAGCCAGGCACACGCTCACGACAAGGAACGCCAGCCATTTGCCGCGTTGCAACGGCGAAGTCCGCAGCAGCAGTTCGCGCACGAGAATCGCCGGGATGAAGCCTTGCGCGAAATGCCCGATGCGGTCGTAGTGATTCCGCGCGAAACCGAACCAGTCTTTCATCCACTCGCCCAGCGGAACTTTCGCGTAAGTGTAATGCCCGCCGATGGCAAGGATGACCGAATGCAGCACGAGCAGGTGCAGGCAGAACCGCGACAGCGGAAATCGCTTGTGCGTGAACGCCAAAATCACGAGGCCAATCCACGTCGGCGCGTTTTCCATCGCCCACGTCATGCGGTCGGCCTTCGGCGCAATGCCGAGCGCGATTTGCACGGCAACGACAATGGCGATGAGCAGGATGGGCGGCATATCAAGCCAGCTTTTTCACGACGCCTTCGATGATGGCAATACCCTCCGCCGCGTCGGCGCGGGTGAGGTTGAGCGCGGGCAGCAGGCGGGCGATCTGGTTGCCGCTGGGAATGGTCAGCACGCCGGCATCGTGGAGGCGGTTGACGAACTGGAGCGCAGGCGACTTCTCGCTCGTGGCGAAGGCGGGGATGTTCTCCGCCAATTCAATGCCGAGAATCAAGCCCATGCCGCGCGCACCCTTCACGACGGTCGGATACGTTTTTGCCAGCCGCGTGATTTCGGATTTCAAAAACTCGCCGGTCGCGCGGGCATTGTCTGCGAGCTTCTCGCGCTCGATGACTTCAAGAACCTTCAGCGCCACCGCGCAGGCGAGCGGCGTGCCGCCGTAGGTCGTGCCGTGCGTGCCCGCGCCCAGCAGGTCGGCGTAGGGCGACCGCACCCAGAACGCGCCCATCGGGAATCCGCCGCCAAGCGACTTCGCCATTGAGATGCCGTCCGGCACGAACCTCTCGCCGCCGGGAACGCCTTCGAGAATGCGCTGATAGCTTTGGAACTTGCCCGTGCGGAAATGCCCGCACTGCACGCCGTCCATGAGCAGCAGCAATTTCTTCTCGTCGCACAACGCCCGCAAGCCGAGCAGATATTCCGGCGACGCAGGCGTGATGCCGCCCTCGCCTTGCACGCCTTCGATCATGATGGCGGCGGTGGCGGGCGAAATGGCCGCGCGCATCGCCGCGAGGTCGTTGAACGGCACATGCCGGAAGCCGGGCATCATCGGCTCGAAACCTTTCTTCACCTTGTCCTGCCCGGTGGCGGCGATGCCCGCAAGCGTGCGGCCGTGAAACGAATTGATCGTCGTGATGACCTCGAACCGGCCTTCGTCGTGGCCGAACTTGCGCGCGAGCTTGAACAGGCCTTCGTTCGCCTCCGCGCCGCTGTTGCAGAAGAACACCTTGCCCGGCGCGATGAGTTTCACGAGTTCGGCGGCGAGCCGGCCCTGCGGCCCGGTGTAGTAGAGGTTCGAGACGTGGACGAGTTTCTTGGACTGCTCCACGAGCGCCTCGGTGATGGCCGGGTGCGCGTGGCCGAGCGAGCAGACGGCGATGCCGCCGCCGAGGTCGAGGTAGCGCTTGCCGTTCACGTCGAAGAGCTCGCTGCCGCGCCCGTGGCTGAACGCGATGTCGAACCGCCCGTAGGTCGGCACGACATTCTTGGCGAAGAGCTCGCGGACGGTCTCGAATTGATTCCGAATAATCGGCGGCGGTGGAACGATGTCTTTCATTTATCAGCCACGAAAATGCACAAACGGCGCAAAAGGAAAACACTTTTGTGCGTTTTGCGCTTTTTTGCGGCAATCACAAAACGATTTCCGTGCCGTTGCCGAGGTCGGTGAAGATTTCCAGCAGCACGGAATGTTGCAGGCGGCCGTCCACAAACGAAACCTTGTCCACGCCGGCCTTGATGGCGGCGACGGCGCTGTCCACTTTCGGAATCATGCCTTTGTCCACGATGCCGGCGCGCTTGAGGCCGTCCACTTCGCTGATTTGCAGGTGCGCGATGAGCGTGGCCGGGTCTTTTGGGTCGCGCATGAGGCCGGGCACGTCGCTCATGAAAACGAGCCGCTTGGCCTTGAGCGCGATGGCGGCCTGCGCGGCGGCCACGTCGGCGTTGCAGTTGTAGATTTTTCCGTCTTCACCGAGCGCGACGGGGCTGATGACGGGCGTGATGCCGCGCCGGATGCACTGGCGCAGCGGGTCGGTGTTCACCTCGATGACTTCACCGACGTAGCCGATGTCAATCTTCGCGCCGGGCTTGTCCTTGTCGTCGAGCCAGAGCTTGCGGCATTTGAAGATGTCCGCGCCGCAAAAGCCGCGCGCCTTGCCGCCGAGCGATTCGATGGTCTTGACGATTTCTGGGTTAATTTCGCGCGACAACACGCGATCCACCACGTCCACGGTCTGCTCGTCGGTGACGCGCTGGCCTTGGATGAATTTTGCCGCAAGCCCCGCCGCTTCCATCGCGCGGGTGATGGCCTTGCCGCCGCCGTGGACGACGACGGGATTGATGCCCACGGCTTCAAGAAACACCACATCGCGGGCGACACCGTTGCGGACGGCGGGATCGGGCGAGTCCATGAACGAGCCGCCGTATTTGACGACGAACGTCTGGCTGCGGAATTTCTGGATGTAAGGCAACGCTTCGAGGAGCGTCGCGGCTTTGGCGATGAGGTCTTGCATAGCGCGCCGGAATTTAGCCACAGATGGAACGCGGATGAAACACCGATTTTCAAAAAGCGAGAATGATTGGCTTCGTAACCGATTCCGGCAATAATCCGTCCAACTGCACACCACAATGAAATCATCCCGATTCCTCCGACTCGCTTTCATCACCGCCATCCTTTCCGCATCGCCGCTGCGCGCGGCAGACGGCTGGCGCGATCTGTTCAACGGCAAAAACCTCGACGGCTGGGAGCAGCACAGCGGCGAGGCGAAGTATTTCGTGCAGGACGGCGTCATCGTCGGCGAATCCGTGCCAGACACGGGCAACAGCTTTCTTTGCCCGAAGGAAACTTTCGGCGACTTCGAACTGGAGCTGGATTATCAGGTGGACGGCGCGCTGAATTCTGGCGTGCAGTTCCGCAGCGAGGTCTTTCCCGACGCGCACACCAATCAGGTCGCCAGCAAGACCATCAAGCTCCCCGCCGACCGGCTGCACGGCTACCAGTGCGAGATTGACATGGACACGAAACGCAACCGCATGTGGACAGCCGGCATCTACGACGAGATGCGCCGCAACTGGCTTTACCCCGGCCCGCTCGGCGGCGAGACGAACCAATTCACCGTGCAGGGGCGGCAGGTCAGCAAACCCGGCGAATGGAATCATCTCCGCATCCTGTGCGTCGGCCCGGCCATCAAGACGTGGCTCAACGGCGAGCCTCGCGCCGATTTCAACGACGCGATGACGCTGCGCGGCCACATCGGCCTGCAAGTCCACGGCATCGGCAAAGACAAGGCCAAGGCCGGACTGCACGCCAAGTTCCGCAACATCCGCATCCGCGAAATCACGCCCGCCACCAATACACTGACCGCCGAGGAAAAAGCTGCCGGTTGGAAACTTTTGTGGGACGGTCAGACCAGCGAAGGCTGGCGCAGCGCGAAGGCGGAAAATTTCCCCGCGCGCGGCTGGGCGATGCGCGACGGCGTCCTCACGGTGGAAGCCAGCGGCGGCGGGGAAGCCACCGCCGGCGGCGACATCATCACGCGCGAGCGCTACTCCAACTTTGAACTCGTGGCGGATTTCAAAATCACGCCCGGCGCGAACAGCGGCATCAAATATTTCGTTCAGCCTAACCTTTCACCGATAGACAAGCAGACCGGCAAGCCCACTATCGTCGGCTCGGCCATCGGCTGCGAATTCCAGATTCTCGACGACGCGCGCCATCCCGACGCCAAGCTGGGCCGCGACGGCAACCGCACCATCGGCTCGCTCTACGATTTGATTCCCGCCGCCGCGAGCAAGCAGCCCAACCCCATCGGCGAATGGAACACCGCGCGCATTTTGGTGCAGGGCAATCACGTCGAGCACTGGCTCAACGGCCTGAAGGTCGTGGAATACGAGCGCGGCTCGGCGGCGTTCCACGACACCGTCGCGCAGAGCAAATACAAGAACATCCCCAGTTTCGGCGAATGGCCGGACGGTCACATCCTCCTGCAGGACCACGGCAACGAAGTCTCCTTCCGCAACATCAAGATCCGGCCATGAAATCCAACGACCGCCAGCAATCCGTTTCCGCACAAATTCGCCGCCGCGCGTTCCTCAAGGGCATGCTCGCTGCGGGCGCATTTTCCATGGTGTCGCCGCGTCTGGTCTTCGCTGCGGATTCGCGCAAGGTGAACCTCGCCTGCGTCGGCATCGGCAACCGCGGCGCGGAAGTCATCAAGAGCCTCCACGCCACCGGCCTCGCCAACATCGTCGCCCTGTGCGACACCGACATGGGAGCGCCGCACACGGTCAAGACGCTGGCGAAGTTCCCGAACGTCCCGCGCTTCCAAGACTTCCGGCGGATGTTCGACAAGCTGGGCAAGGACATTGACGCCGTGAGCGTCGGTATTCCTGACTTCTCACATTTCCCCGTTGCGATGCTGGCGATGTCACTCGGCAAACACGTCTATTGCGAAAAGCCCATGGGCCACAGCTTCCGGCAGGTGGAGCTGATGATGGCCGCGGAGAAGAAATACAAGGTCGCCGCGCAGATGGGCAATCAGGGCCACTCGGACGCGAATTATTTCCAGTTCAAGGCCTGGGTGGACGCCGGCATCATCAGGAACGTCACCAAGATCACCGCCTTCATGAACAGCGCGCGCCGCTGGCACGGCATGAAGGTGGACGACCTCCTCCTGGAGCAGCCCGTGCCGGAATCGCTCGACTGGGATTGCTGGCTCGCGACCGCCGAAGCCCACAAATACAACAAGGGCTACGTCAACGGCGACTGGCGCTCGTGGTTCGATTTCGGCAACGGCGCGCTCGGCGACTGGGGCGCGCACATCTTCGACACCGCCCACGAATTTCTGGACCTCGGCCTGCCCACCGAGGTCGAGGCCGTGAAGCTTGAGGGCCACAGCCCGTTCATCTTGCCGCAGGCTTCCACGCTCGCCTTCCGTTTCCCCAAGCGCGGCGCGCTGCCGCCGGTGGAGCTGACCTGGTATGACGGCCAGAACAACCTCGCGCCGCTGCCCGACAACATGGGCGAGTCCGTCGTTGACCCCAACATCCCGCCACCTTCCACCGGAACGATTGCCACGGCGCGACGCTCAAGATCATCCCGGAATCCAAGGCCAAGGACATGGAATCGAAACTGCCCGTCGTGCCGAAGAGTCCGTCCAACCATTTCGCGAACTTCCTGCGCGCCTGCAAGGGCGAGGAAAAGTGCCGCTCCTCGTTCGCCGTGGCCGGCCCGCTCTGCCAGGCGATGGCCATCGGCGTCATCGCGCAGCGCGTGAACGCCAAGCTCGCCTTCGACCCGGCCACCAAACAGATCACCAACCACAAGCTCGCCAACGAACTGCTTGCCGGCGTGCCGCCGCGCAAGGACTGGGAACAGTTCTACAAACTCTGACCTTCCGGTGAAACCCCAGTCGCGCCGCCGCTTTCTCAAATCCACCGTGGGTGGCGGCCTCGGCTTGCTGGTGTTGCCGGCCATCATCCCCGCCCGGCTCTTCGGCGCGGATGCGCCCAGCAGAAAACTTCACGTCGCGCAGATCGGCTGCGGCCGCATGGGTTGCAGCGACCTGGGCAATGTTCTCACCGAACCGCTCGCCCGCGTCGTCGCCGTGTGCGACCTCGATGCCAAGCGCCTCGCCGCCGGCAAACAGATGGCCGAGGATTATTACACGGATCTCGGCGAGTCGGACGTGAATGTGAAGGCGTTCTCCGATTACCGCGACGCGCTCGCATCGCCGGAGATTGATGCGGTCATCATCAGCGTGCCGGATCATTCGCACGCGCTCGTGGCGATCGCGGCGGCGATTGCCGGCAAACACGTTTACGTCCAGAAGCCGGTGACGTATTCCATCGCCGAGGCCATCGCCCTGCGCAAAACGGTGGAGGCGAAGCAGATCATTTTGCAAACCGGCTCGCAGCAGCGCTCCGAACGGCCGTGGCGAAGCTTTCGCGCCGCGAGCGAAGCCGTCCGCAACGGGCGCATCGGCCAGTTGCGGACGATCCAGATCGGCATCGGCCTCGACCGCGCCAGCGGAAAAAAACCGTCGCCGATGAGCGTGCCGCCCAATCTGGACTACGAACGCTGGCTCGGCCCCGCGCCGGAACAGCCCTACACGATCACGAACTGGGGCTCGCACCATGTGGACATCGCGCAATGGGCGATGGCCCAGGAACTCGGCGGCCCGCTGACGATTGACGCCCGAGCAAAGTTTTTCCAGCGCGACCTGGTGACCGTGCATGGCGCTTATCACGTCGAGCTGTTGTATCCGAAAAATGTGCGGGTGATTCTCGACCACAAATTTCCCACCGGCATCCAGTTTGAAGGCGACGAAGGCTGGGTGTTCTGCACGCGCAGCGAAGACAACAGCGACGGCAAACCGCCCTTGCGCGCCAGCGATAAAAAAATCCTCGCACCGCTCGATGGAAACGCCGTCCGCTGGTCGCCCAGCCGGACGCATCACGGCAACTGGCTCGAAAGCATCGTCGCCAACCGCCCGCCCATCGCGCCCATCCAGCAAAGCGCCCGCAGCCTCGAAGCCTGCGCCGCCGCGTGGATCAGCATGAAACTCAAACGCAAGCTGACTTGGGACGTAGCGACGGAAAGATTCGTCGGTGACGATGCCGCGAACGCCTTGCGCGACCGCCCGGCGCGCAAACCTGAATACGACATCAAAGTCGTGATGCAGAAAGCCGGACTCGCGTAGAAAAACCCGCCCGGTTACTTGGCGGCGTTCGCGCCTTTGAACTTGGCGCGAATGGAATAAAGTCCTTTGCTGGCGGCCAGAAACAGCGTTTGCCGGTCCTTGCCACCGAAACAAATGTTGCCCACCCAGTTTTCCGGCACGGCAATGTGCTCAATCTGTTTGCCATCCTTGTCGAAGACAAAAACGCCACGCCCGGTCAGGTAGAGATTCCCTTCCGTGTCCACCGTCATGCCGTCCGAACCCATCGGCGCGCGGAGCGTTTTGTTCGTGAGCGAACCGTCGGGCTGGATGTCGAACGCGTAGGTTTTGCCCGCGCCGATGTCCGCCACGAAAAGTTTTTTGCCGTCCGGCGTGCCGACGATGCCGTTGGGCTTCACCAGATCCGTCGTCACGCGCTTGAGCGTTTTGCGGTCGGCGCTCAGGAAATAAACCTGCTCGGTCGGCTGCGGCTTTTCCGAATACGACCACCACGGGCGCTTGTAAAACGGGTCGGTGAAATAAAGCGAACCGTCCGGCTGCGCGGAAACATCGTTCGGCCCGTTGAGCAGCTTGCCGTCGTAATCATGCAGCAGCACCGTGACCGCGCCGCCGGGGGCGATGGACCACAACTCGGTTTTCTCATCAGCGCAGGCGAGCAGATTTCCCTTCGCTTCGAAACACATCCCGTTCGCGCGACCGGCGGGCTGCTTGAACGTGGACAACTTGCCGTCCACGCTCCACTCCATGATGCGGTCGTTCGGCTGGTCGGTGAAAAAGACGTTGCCGTTCGCGTCGCACGTCGCACCCTCGGCGAACTTGAATTCATCCGCGAGCTTCTCCAGTTTCGCACCGGGAGCGAGCACGCTGGACAATTCGTTGGTGGGTTCCGCCGCGAGTGAGGCGACCAAGCCAAACAGCCCACCGAGCAAAAGAATTATTTTCATGGGCTAACCGCCGAGCGTCGTCGGGTCGGTCACGTCGCCTTTGTTGTAGTCCACGTAGGCTTCGGTGAGGTCGGCGGCATACATCACGGCATTGGACTTGCCGAGGTTGAGATGGATGTGCAGCTCGAATTCCTTCGGTGCGACGGCGAGGCAGAGCTGCTTGAACGTCGCCTTCGTCGGCTGGCCACGCTTCAAGCTCCACAAAATGTTTTTCCCGCTGACGGCGGAGTAGCCGATGTCAATCTTCTCCTCCACCACCGTCGCCGGCGAGTAGCCGATGGCGTCAATGATGCGGCCCCAGTTCGGGTCGCCGCCGTGCCAGCTTGTTTTTACGAGCGCGCTGTTCGCCACCGCACGCGCGGCGGCATCGGCGTCCTGAATCGTCTTCGCGCCGTTCACGCGCACGGTCACGACGCGGTGCACGCCCTCGCCGTCGCGCACGATCATCTTCGCGAGTTCGAGGCAGACGTGAGTCAGCGCGGCTTGAAAAACTTCAAAGTCCTGTAGCAGCCGACGTGAGGAGGCTCTAACTTCTTCTCGCTTCGATTTGAGCCTCCTTACGTCGGCTGCTACGAGCGGAGGATTTCCCGCCAAACCGTTGGCGAGAACAAGCACGGTGTCGTTCGTGCTCATGTCGCCGTCCACGGTGATGCGGTTGAAGCTGTGCGCCACGGCTTCGCGCAGCGCGGCTTGCAACGCCTTCGCCTTGATGACGGCGTCGGTGGTAATGAAGCCGAGCATCGTCGCGTGAAGTCCGGCGTAGGGCAACGCGGCGGGCCGCGCACCGGTCGCGCTCATGCCAGGCTGGATCATGCCCGCGCCCTTGCACATGCCGCCGATGCGAACAGTCTTGCCGCCGAGCTTGAATTCAATCGCGACCTGTTTCTGTTTGGAGTCGCTGGTCATGATGGCTTCGGCGGCTTCATCGGCTTGGGCGGGCGCGTTGCCGAGAATTTGCGCGGCGTGGAGGATGCCGGACTTCACGTTCGCCATCGGCATGGTCACGCCGATGCGCCCGGTGCTGCCGACAAGAACGTGCGCCTCCGGCATATGCAATTGCTTGGCGAGGACGGCGGTCATTTCGCGCGCGTCCTTCATGCCTTGGCGGCCGGTGCAGGCGTTGGCGTTGCCGGAGTTCACAACCACGGCTTGCGCGACACCGCGCTTCACGCGTTCGGCGCAGACCTTCACCGGCGCGGCGCAAACCTGGTTGGTGGTGAACATGCCCGCGACGGTCGCCGGCACTTCGGAGACGAGGAGCGCAAGGTCGCGCTTGGGGCCTTTGTTCGAGCCTTTGCCGGTGCCGAGGCGTTTGATGTCGCAGAACACGCCGCTCGCGAGGAAGCCTTGCGGCGCGACGATTGAACCTTTGATGGATTTGAACTTCAGTTTCATTTTACGGGATTGAATTTGCGGATGCGCGGAAAAGATTTCAAATCTTAACCGCACCAATTTCCAGCCGCACCATGCGGACGTGGACCTGACCGTCGGCGTCCACCGGGTGTTTCGCAACGTAACGTGCGGTGACAGCGGTGATGAATTCTTCCCGGAGATTTTCCGGCACCCGCTGGGTGTAAGGCAGCCAAGTCGTGCGCAGCCAGGTGGCAAAACCTTCCGCGCCGGTGTAGGTGGCGTCCTTCGGCGCGAGCTTGATGCTGCGGGTCTGGAAGCCGAATCGCGGCAGCCATTTCTCGTAGTCTTCCGGCGCGTGGAAAAAATACGGCGCGGGCATCCGGCGGAAAAATTCGCGCCAGCGTGCCAGCCGCATCTCGGGGCGCAACGCGAGAAAGACGTCGTGGGCGTTGCCCTTGCCGCCGCAGGAGACGATGAGGCGTCCGCCGGGCTTGAGCGCGTCGGCGGCGCGTCGGAGGAAGGCTTGATGGTCGTCCACCCAATGCAATGCAGCGTTGGAGAAAAGCAGGTCGAACGGCGCGGCGAAGCGGAACTTGCGAGCGTCGGCGACTTGGAATTTCAGGTTGGGAAATTTTGCTGCCGGAAAAGTTTTGCGCGCAAAGCGGATCATTTCCGCCGAGGCGTCCACGCCCACGACCGAGCCGCACGGCACGGCACGGGCGATTTCCGCCGTCACCTTGCCGTCGCCGCAGCCGACATCGAGGATGCGTTCGTCGCCGCGCAGCTTGAGCTGGGCGATGAGTTCGCGCGCCCACGACTGCTGGACGGCGGAGTTCGCGGCGTAGTCGGCCGCGTTCCAACTGGGCGCGGTTGAATGCTTGCGACGCTTGGCGGTCCTTCGTTCCCGGTGCGCCGGTCAGATTCCGTTTAGCCATCGCCTGTTGCAGGTGGAACACGCCGAGTGCGTCGCGCCCGAAGGTTTTGTCCACGGATTGCAGTTCCGTGAGCGTGAGTTGGTTTAGCGGCTTGCCGGTTTTTTCCGCCAGCGCCACAACTGCGCCCACGACGTGGTGGGCTTTGCGGAAGGGCATGCCTTTGCGCACGAGATAATCGGCGAGGTCGGTGGCGAGCAGGGCGGGGTCGTTCGCGGCGGCGGCGCAGGCGGCGCGGTTCACCTTGGTGTTCTGCAGCATCGCGCCCATGAGCCGCACGCAGGCACGCACGGTGTCGGCGGTGTCGAACAGGCGTTCCTTGTCCTCCTGCAAGTCGCGGTTGTAGGTCATGGGCAGGCCCTTCAACAGCGTGAGCAGCGATACGAGGTTGCCGATGACGCGGGCGGATTTGCCGCGCGTGAGTTCGGCCACGTCGGGGTTTTTCTTCTGCGGCATCAACGACGAGCCGGTGGTGTAGGCGTCGCCGATCTTGATGAAGTTGAATTCCGCGCTGGCCCAGAGGATGACGTCCTCGGCGAGGCGCGAGAGGTGGACGGCCACAAGCGCGGCGGCGGCGGAAAATTCCACGAGGAAATCCCGGTCGCTCACGGCGTCCATGGAATTTTGCGTGACCTGCGGTCGGCCGCTGGCGTCCACGAAGCCGAGCAGCTTGGCGACGAGTTCGCGTTTGAGCGGGAGCGTGCTGCCGGCAATCGCGCCGCTGCCGAGCGGACAGACGTTCACGCGCTGCCAGCAATCCCACAGCCGGTCGCAGTCGCGCTCGAGCATCTCGACGTAGGCGAGGGCGTGGTGCGCGAAATAGACGGGCTGCGCGCGTTGCAGGTGCATGTAGCCGGGAATGAGCACGTCGGAATATTTTTCACCGGGCGTGACGAGGGACTTTTGCAGCTCGGAGATTTCGCCGAGCAGGAAGCTGATCTCGTCGCGTAGCCAGAGCCGCACGTCGAGGGCGACTTGGTCGTTGCGGGAGCGGGCGGTGTGGAGCTTCGCGCCGGCGGGAACGCGCCGGGTGAGTTCGGCCTCGATGTTCATGTGGACGTCTTCGAGTTCGGCTTTCCACTTGAATTTGCCGGCTTCGATTTCGCGGGCGATGGCTTTGAGGCCCTTGGCGATGGCGGCGACTTCCTTTTTCGAGAGCACGCCGATCTTGCCTAGCATGGCAGCGTGGGCGAGCGAGCCGAGGATGTCGTGCCGCCAGAGCCGCCAGTCGAAGGAGATGGATTGCGAGAACGCGGCGACGTCCGCGCCGGGGCCGGCGGTGAAGCGTCCGCTGCGGGAGACGGGAGAATGCTTTTTCATGACGCGCGAAATGTGCGTCCAGCCGCCGGAAAAGTCACTCCCAAACGAGAAATGGCGGGTTGCCGCCCGGCGGGAAAAGTGGGATGTTGAAGTCGGTCATGAGCGAATTCAAATATGCCTGCCCTCATTGCGGCCAGCACATCCGGTGCGACACGACGCAAGCGGGCACGACGATGGAGTGCCCGACGTGCTTCCAGAAAATCATCGCGCCGCAAGCGCCCGCGAGCCACGACCCGAAGTTCATCCTGACCGGCAGCAAGATTCCCAAGCACGCGCGGCCCAGCGGCGAGGAGCGGTTGGCGACGGCAACGGCGGCGCCGAAAAAGAAATTCCCCATCGCGGCGGTCGGGGTCGTGAGCTTGGTCGTTGCGGTGGCGGTCGCGGCGGTTGTGTTTCGCGGAAAAATTTTCCAGCGATTCAGCGTCAAGGTGGTGCCTTATGTTGAAGTGACGCACGGTGACAAAGTTGTGTTTCACGCGCCAGCAACCAATCCACCACCCGCGCCGTCCGTCGCGCCGGCGGCGAATGACCCCAACTGGAAGCTCGACCTCGCCGGAGTCATCTTGCCGGATGCGCCGGCGGCGGGCCGGTTGAACGGGAAGGAATTTTTCTGCCAGCGGGCGTCGCTGCTGGGCGGTTCGTTGAGTTTGCGGCAGGGCAACAAGTGGCCGCCGGAGCTGGGCGTCATCATCAGTCTGCACGCGGTCCACAGCGCGGACTTGGCCGGGAAAACCATCGCCGTCACGACCAATCTGACGGCGGCACCGCGAGTCTCGTTGCGCTGGAAAGATGACCAGCAGCAGCCAGCGACGGAGAATTTCAATGGCGGCTACGCGCTGCGCGTCGAGTTCGGCGCGCTCGCCGGCGAGCGGTTGCCGGGAAAAATCTATCTGTGCCTGCCGGATGAGCAGAAAAGCTACGTCGCCGGCAGCTTCACTGCTGAAATCCTCAAGCCCAAGGCGTCAACTAAAACGCCCAAACGGAAACCCTGATTCCCGGCGCACGGCGGATGCGTGAATTTGGGCCCGCGCGTAGCAAAATCACACCTTCGGCAGCAGGGGGAATTTCTCGCCTTGCATGAAACAGGCGGTTTCATGCGGTTTTCGAGGCGACGGGCGCGGAAAAATCCGTTGGCACGGATTATTCTACGCAATGAACCATGACTGCGAACCGCGAATTCAAATTTGCCTGTCCGGTTTGTCAGCAGCACCTACAGTGCGAGGTCGAGGCCGCCGGCCGGGTCATAATGTGTCCGACGTGCTGCCGGAGTCTCATCGTTCCCCAAGCACTGACCGGACACCTGGCCCGACTCATTGTGCGGGCGAAAGAAGCGAATCATCCGGTCGCTTCAAGCCCGAAAACCGCCGTCGCCGCAACCCCGGTGGACACACACGTCGGGATGACGGCGGCGGTTGCGGGGCTGATTGTCGCCGCGATGTTTTCGGCGGTGATTTATGCGCTAATCCGTTGATTCCGCTCAGGCTGGTGCGAACAAAGCAGTAACTCCGGCCTTCACCCCGGCGGCTGGGCACTTGGTGTCCAGCCGCCTCCGTGTTACACTGCGCCCGCCGTGAACATCGAACTCATCAACACCGGCAGCGAACTCCTCCTCGGCCGAACCCTCAATACCCACGCCCAATGGCTGGGCCGCCAGCTCGCCGAACACGGCTTCGTCATCACGCGCCAAGTCACCGTCGCCGACACGAGCGCGGAAATCGACGACGCCACGCGGGAGAGCATCGCGAAGTTGCTGGGAAAAACCATGCGCCCCGACGCCACCGTGCTCGCGCAGATTGAAAAATATTTCACCTCCCGCAAGCGGGTCATGCTGGAATCCATGAAAGTGCAGGCGCTCGTGCCGGAAGGCGCGCTTGTCCTGCCCAACCTGCACGGCACGGCGCCTGGGCTGGCGATGGAAGTCGGCGACAAATGGCTCATCATGCTGCCCGGCCCGCCGCGCGAATTGAAACCGATGTTCGCGGAGTCTGTTGTGCCGCTGCTTGTGCGGATTTTTCCCGACCGCGAGGAATTCGCCAGCCGCACGCTGCGCACGGTCGGCCTCGGCGAATCGCGCGTGGAGGAACAGATTGCGCCGTCGCTGCAGCCGCTCGTCGCGCGCGGGCTGACGCTCGGCTACTGCGCCCACATGGGGCAGGTGGATGTGCGGCTCGAGGCGCGGGGCGCGGGGCGGGAGGAGTTGATTCGCGAAGCCGTCGGCATCGTCCGGAGCGAGTTGAGGGAGAACATTTTTGGCGAGGGCGACGAGGAGCTTGAAGCCGTCGTGTTGCGCCTGCTGGCGGAGCGGCAACAGACGCTCGCGCTGGCGGAGTCATGCACCGGCGGGCTGATCGCGCACCGGCTGACGAACATTTCCGGCGCGTCGGCGGTGTTGATTGCCGGGCTGGTGACCTACGCGAACGAGGCGAAGCAGAAATTCCTCGGCGTGGATTTGGAGACGCTCGCCGCCCGCGGCGCGGTCAGCGAGGCCGTCGCCCGCGAAATGGCCGAGGGCGCGCGGCACGAGGCGGGCGCGGATTATGCCCTCGCCGTGACGGGCGTCGCCGGCCCGGCGGGCGGCACGGCCGCGAAACCGGTGGGCACGGTGTTCCTCGCGCTGGCGGGGGCGGGTGGGACGGTGGTGGAGAAAAAGTTCAACGCGTTCGACCGGGAGACGTTCAAGGAACTGACGGCGCGGCAGGCGCTGGACCTGTTGCGGCGGGAAATTTTGGCGGCAAAAAACCCGCAGGCGTAAACCTGCGGGTTGGGACACGTGACGGCGAACGGCTAGGCGCCGTTATCGCCGATGGCTTCGACCGGGCAGCCCTCCTTGGCTTCTTTGCAGCGGGCTTCTTCGTCCGGACTGGCCGGTTGTTTATACACGAAGGAGTATCCGCCGTCGTCGTTGCGCTTAAAATTGTCGGGAGCGGTTTCGCGGCAGAGGTCGCAGTCAATGCATTGATTGTCCACGAAGAATTTGCCGCCCACGTTTTCGGAGTATTTGTTTGCTACGTCAGCCATAAGTTGTGGGAGATATATGCCGCCCGCGCCGGAAAATGGCAAGTCTCCATTTGCGAATTCTCGGACAACCGTTGCCGTGCTTGAATAAACTTTTCCCAAACCCGCGCGCCTGATAGCCTGTGCGGATGGATTCGGTTAAACTCATTGATTGCCGCCGCACCAAGATCATCGCCACGCTCGGCCCGGCCACGGATTCGCCGGAGATGCTCGGCAAGCTGATTGACGCCGGCGTGAACATCTTCCGCCTGAACATGTCGCACGCGCCCCACGACTGGGTGCGCCGCGTGGTCAAGGACATCCGCGCCGCCGCCGGGGCGCGGAAGAAATTCGTCGGCATCATGATGGACACGCAAGGTCCGGCCATCCGCACCGGCGACCTCTCCGTGCCGCTCGACCTCAAGCCCGGCCAGAAATTCACCCTCACCGTCTGCGCCGAACGCAGCGAGGAGGAACATTCCGTCAACGTCAACTACGAGAACTTCATCAACGACATCAGCGTCGGCGATGTCGTGCTCGTGGACAACGGTGCCATCCACATGAAGGTGCTCGCCAAGTCCGGCAACAAGGTCGAGTGCGAAGTCCTCACCGAAGGCACGCTCGGCAGCCGCCG
>JAPLTZ010000292.1:31937-38682 GCA_026397895.1 Verrucomicrobiota bacterium
GGCCTCGGCCTCGATGTGGGCGTGGATTACATCGCGCTCTCGTTCGTGCGCGAATCCCGCGACCTGCTCCAACTCAAGCAGCTTTTCGACGGCAGCAAATGCCAGCCCCTCGTCATCGCCAAAATCGAGGATCAGGAAGCCTTGCGCAACCTCGACGCCATCGTCGCCGAAGCCGACGCCGTCATGGTCGCGCGCGGCGACCTCGGCATCGAAGTGCCTTACGAGGAGCTGCCCATCATCCAGCGGCGCATCGTGAAGACCTGCCAGCGCGCCGGCAAACCCGTCATCGTCGCCACGCACATGCTCGAGAGCATGATTGAATCGCCCATGCCCACGCGCGCCGAAGTCACCGATGTGGCCAACGCCGTGTTCGAGCAGGCCGACGCCATCATGCTGAGCGGCGAGACCACCGTGGGCAAATACCCGCTCAAGTGCATCGAGGTGTTCGACCGCATCGCGAAGCGCACCGAACGCAGCGGCGGCGCGAATTATTTTGAAGGTGCCACGCTCACCAGCGCGCGGCAGAAACTCGTCAAGAGCGCCGTCGTCATGGCCAACGAACTGAAGGCTGAGGCGATTCTCGTGTTCACCCGGCACGGCCACATGGCGCGGCACACGGCCTGGATGCGCCCGCGCTACTCGCAAATCTTCGCGTTGTGCGCGCAGGACGAACTCGCCGCGCGGCTGACATTGCCATGGGGCATCACGCCCGTCGTCGTGCCGTTCGACATGATCAATCCCGGCAACACCATCGAAGGCGCGATGAAAAGCCTGACCGCCGCCGGCCACCTGAAAAAGGGCCAGACCGTCGTCGTCATCGGCTCGATTCTCATCGCCGAGGAGATGGTGGACACCGTGCAGATGCGCACGGTGGATTAAGCGGGCGGCGTTCCGTCCAGCCGGCCGTATTTCCGGATCTCCGGCCAGAACCACGCCACCGCGCCGACCACGAGGATCGTCCCGATGCCGCCCGTCACCACGGAAATCATCGCGCCCATCGCCGCTGTGTTGCCGATGAACTTCCCGCACAAGTAGGCCACCGTGCCGGACTCGAACCCGCCCAGCTCGTTCGACGTGCCGATGAACAGCGCGTTCACGGAGGAGACGCGCCCGCGCTTTTCGTCCGGCGTGAGCAACTGCACCAGCGTGTGCCGCACGACGACGCTCACGTTGTCCACCGCGCCGCAGATGAAGAGCATCGCGAACGAAACCCAGAACCATTGCGAAAGTCCGAACCCAATCGTCGCCAGCCCGAACGCCACCACGCTCCACAGCAGCGCGCGCCCCGCCTTCTCCATCGGCGGCCGGTGCGCGAGGAACAGCGCGCAACTGAACGCGCCCACCGGCAACGCCGATTGCAGCAAGCCCAGCCCGCCCGGCCCGGCGTGCAGGATTTCCTTGGCGAACACCGGCAGCAGCGCCGTCGCGCCGCCCAGCAGCACGGCGAACATGTCCAGCGTGATGATGCCGAGAATGACCCGCGTGCTGAAGACGAACTTGAACCCGGCGGCGAGGCTCTTCAGCGTCATGTCCTCGCGCTGCGCAACGACGTGCGTGGCGCGGACGAAGCAGACGGAGGTGAAGCACGTCAGCGCCGTGACCATGGCGAACACGTAGATGAACGCCGCCGGATGGTCGGGCGAATATATTTTCAGCAGCGCAATCAGCGCGCCGCCGAGCGCCGGCCCGGCCACGGACGCCAGTTGAAACGTGCCGCTGTTCCACGTCACCGCGCGCGAAAACAGTTCGCGTGGCACGAGGCTTGTCAGGAACGCCGAACTCGCCGGCCACAGAAAAGTCCGCGAGGCCGCCGCTGTGCAGAGACACGCGTAAATCCAGCGCACGTCCGCATGAAACCACGAGATGAGCGCCAGCCCCAGGCTCGCGCACGAACTCACCGCCAGCGCGCCGAGGATGATGCGTTTGCGGTTGTAGTTGTCCGCGAGATGGCCGGCGGGCAGCGTGAGCAGCACCATCGCGATCATTTCCGAAAGCCCGACAAACCCCAGCGCCAGCGCCGAGCCGGTGCGCTCGTAGAGTTCCCAGAACACGGCGACAGTGAGCATCTGCTGGCCCAGCACCGCGATTAAGCGCCCGCTCAGATACAGCCGGAAGTCGCGGATGCGGAACACCGCATAGTGATCCTGCGGGTCGGGGTTCGCGGCGGCAGCGTTCATCGCGGCGAGTCTAGCGAAAACGCGCGGCAGGTCGAGCGCGGGGACAAACCGGCAGTGTCCGAATTTGCAATGGTAGGGACATCGCGCTGCGATGTCCCCGTCCCGACTCGGAGTCGGGACGGAATCGAACCACCCACGGTTCACGCACCGCCCCCGTTCGTTCCGCCCTGCGCTTTCGCTTCGGGCGGGGACGCCGCAGCGCGGCGTCCCTACCTATTATGCCGGTTTCGGCTGCGCCTTGCTGGGGCGACCGGGATAGCGCGTGGCGAGGTCGTCGTGGATTGCTCCCGCGCCGGGGCGACCGCGTTTGGCGGCTTCGCCGGTGCTGTTGTAGTAGGCCAGGTCGGCCAGCATGATCTCGTTGCCGATCACGTCGAAGGTATCGCCCGCCTGTTCCGTGAGCAGGCGCAGCTGCGGCAGGAACTTCAGGATTTGCGCGCGGGCGGTGCGGTCTTTGAGCACCTCGGCGGGGTTAATATAGCTGGGCAGGAAATCCGGGTTGCTGGCGATGTAGTTGGCGCACTTCTCATCGAACCCCACGGATTTTTCGCCGAGCAACACGCTGTTATCCCCCGCGTCGCGGCTGAGGAGGAACGGCAGCAAGGTCTGGATGGCGGCGATGTGGCCGAGGATGTCGGTGACGGTCTGGTCGGGGATGGTTACGGAGACTTGATTATCATTGGGCATAAACAATGTGTTCTATGGTTGTTTGATGGCCGGGCCGCGCCGACGGGCGGCAACCAATGTCCGCCCGCCCGCAACCTGTCCATCTCCCTGCTTATGGCCGCCCAACCCCAAAACCGGACAATTTTTTTGAAATATTTTTAGGCGGGGCGGTTTGGCCACAGATGAACACAGATGGACACAGATGAAAAAATGGCAGGGCGCTCCGCCCGCCGGTGGGAGCGCGGGCTTCAGCCCGCTTCAATGTCCATCGCCCAAGGACGCTGGAAATGCCCGGCCCGCTTTCGTTGCGGGAGTTGAAGCGGCGTGAACGCCGCGCGCCGGGGAAAAGCAGCGGAGGGCCGCCGCCGGATTTGGAGTGCGCGGGCATGACCGCGCTTTGGAACTGGGAGACATGTCTCCCAGTGGGAAAGCGGTGACATGTCGCCGCACTCCAAAATTGAAACCCATCACGGCAAACCCGGACGCGCTCGTTGGGGATGATGGCCTGCCGCAGCGCCGGAGGCGCGAAATAGTTGTAGCCAAGTGCCCCGCTGAAATTGAAAGCGCCGGAGGCGCGACAGGCTGGCCGGCCGCAAGGACGATGCCGCGCCTACGGTGCTGAAACCGGGCGGGGAAAACCCGACACCCGCGTTCCAACAGGCGACGGGCAGAGGACTGCCCGCCATAGGGGGTTTCAACCCAGCGCAAACAACAGAGATAAAACGCTCCCGGCAAACCAGCCCAATAAGCCAACAATCCACATGGACACACGTAAGCGCTGTGAGCCACGTTGAAAAGGGAATGGAATCAACTGGCAGATGACTCCCAAAAAAAGGACGGCGGCACAAGATGGGAACAACTTCCAGGCAAACCTCAAACAACCCGCCTCGGAAGGTCGCGCAATTGCTCCGGTGAACGGCCCTGAAATCGTGAGCAAGGTAGCGGTGTAGTTTTTATTCTCGCGCCAATCGTTAGCCGACTGATGAACCAAAAACCAAAATGTCAGCGCACTGAACGCGATAACAAACCCCATTAAAACGTAGAGGTGAACCCGCTGAAAACAATGGGTGAACAGTCTCATAGTTCTTTTCACAAGTGTTGTTATGCCCGCCCAAACCCAAACCGGACAAATCTTTTTCAATTATTTAATGAATCGGTCGTTATTTTGTTCAGATACTTTTGAACAATAGCCGCATCAATCGGTTTTTTTAGGTAAGGCACTATTTGAGCCGGTTCGCTGGGTCTTTGGCCATTGTTTGCTTTAACAAATGCCCTTGCAGCGGAATCAATCATCCCTTGCACTCGGTTAAACCTGCCCCCGCTAGCACCGCTTATGGTTATTTGGTGGTTGGAATCATAGTCTTCATCAGCCCACACCACCTTTTCAACCACAGGTTCATCTTCAATCGGTTTTCCTGTCTGAAGAAGTTTGTAGCGTTGAAGCATTGCATCATCAACTTGTGTGTTGAAGTATGGTTTCAGTTGCAAGAGATCGGTCGGTAGAACACCGTCGTTGGCTGCGATGTATCTTTTGAGGGCCGCTTTCAACATTTCATTCAGAAAGGTATTTTCGGCTGTTTCCCGAAGCTTGCTCAAAGCTTCACGCACACCATCGTCGGTTTCCAAATCGGCATCCCATGCGGCGGCGGCCCAATCTTTCTCGGTCAGGAACTGGAGCTCCGGGATTTTTTTGTCCGGCATTTGTTCCAGCTTCTGTTTAAGCAGGGCAACACGCGTGACTGGCAAACCCCGCAACTGCTCGCGGAGTTGCGTTACCTCTCCACGCAGTTTCAGCAATTCGCTGAACTGTGCTTTCGGCAAGACTTGTGAATCCTTAGCCGCGATGACTTGGTTGGAAAGGTGTTCGTTTTCGGCCTGAAGCTTTGTCAGTTGCTCGGTCAGCGGTGCTTGCTGTTGTTGGAGCGTTTGGTTTTGCTCGCGCAATTGTGAAACTTGGCGGGCTTCAAAAATTCCCGTCCCGACAGCGGCAACGAGTGTTGCGGCGATCATGGTTTTTTGGATGGTTGTCATAGCAATGGTTTTGATGGTTCCGTTCACCAGCGCCGTCACCGAGGCCGCGACGACCGCCCCTTTCGCCGCCGCCGCCGTGACCGTCAGCGCCAAGCCCGCCGGCGCGGCTTGCACGGCGTTCGCCGTCACCGCCCCCGCAATCGCCGTGGCCGTCAGCGTCACCCCGCGTTTCACGCAGATGGCGCGCAGCTTTTCCAGCGCCCGCGTCAGGCGTTTCTGCGCCGCGCTCTCCGTCAGCCGCAGCGCCCCGGCGATTTCCCCCACGGTCTGGTTCTCAAAGTAGCGCAGCACCAGCGCGGCGCGGTCGGTCTCGCCCAGTTCGGCCAGCGCGTCGTCCAGCAGCGGCGCGAGTTGCCGCCACGCCGCGTCGGGGTCTGTTGGGTTCAAGGTGGATTGCATGTAGGCCTCCTGTTCGCGGGCTTGCCGGCGGCGGCGGGTCTTGAGCGCATCCGCCGCGGTGTAGCGGGTGGTGCGGTAGAGCCACGCGGGCAGGACGGTCTTTGGCCCCAGCCCCGCCGCCTTGCGCGCGAGGATGAGGAACACGGCCTGGGTGACTTCCTCGGCCAGATGGGCATCGCCCACCTGCCGCACCGCCGCCGCGTGCACCAGCCCGATGTGCCGGTGAACGAGCGCGGCAAAGGCGGCTTCGGAGCGGGTGGCGGCGAAGTCCCGCACCAGCGTCATGTCGTCGCGTGTCATCTACCTATACATGGCCGCAGAACGCAAAAGAGGACAAACTATTTTTGCTTTTTTTCGGCGGGGTGGTCCGCAGATGGCGCCGATGGACGCAGATTGTTAACGCAAAGGCGCAAGGAGTTTTCTCAACTCCGGTCGGTTGGCTGGGAGCATCACCGTTTCGCGGCGAGGCGACCAACCATCTGCGTTCCGGCAAGACAGGCTTTACTTGGCGTCTTTGCCCCTTTGCGCCTTTGCGTTAAAGTCAGGCCGGGTTTGCAGCGGCGGCGTCACCGTTCGGTGGGCAGCACGTAGAGGTCGCCGCCTTTGAGCTGCTGGAGGATCATCTTCACGGTGCGGTCCACGCCGCCTTCGTTGGCGCGGATGACGGCGAGCGCGTTGCGGCCGAGTTCGGCCCGGCGCGGTTCGTCGGCGAGGAGTTCGCCGAGAACTTTTTCCAGTTCGGCGGCGTCGCGCACCTGCACGGCGCCGTTGGCGGCGACGAGGTTGCGGGAAATCTCCGCGAAGTTCTGCATGTGCGGGCCGAAGACCATTGCCTTGCCGAGCGCGCCCGGCTCGATGGGGTTCTGCCCGCCCTCCGCCGTGAGGCTTTTGCCGACAAAGATGACGGTGGCGGGTTCGTAGAAATATTTCAGTTCGCCGGTGGTGTTGACGAGCAGGCACTCGACTTCGCCGGGCGCAAAGGCGGTCTTGCCATTGATTTCACTGCGATAGACAAACTTCAGGCCGCGCTCGGCGAGTTCCTTGCCGACCTGCCGGGCGCGTTCAAAATGGCGCGGGACGAGCACGAGAAACAAATCCGGGAAGCGGGCACGCAGGCGCTGGAATTGTTCGGCGAGCAAGGCTTCTTCGCCCGCGTGCGTGCTGCCGGCGACGATGATTTTGGCATTGGCCGGCACGGCGAGCTGGCGAAGGAGCGCGGGGACATCGAGCGGGGATTTGTCCTCCAGCCGCGCGGCATCGACCTTGAGGTTGCCGATGCCCTGGATGACTTCCGGGCGGCAGCCGAGTTCGCGCAGGCGGGCGGCGTCGGTCTCGTTCTGCACGCCGACGCCGGCGAAGGACGCGAAGAGCGGGCGGAACAGAAACCCGAAGCGCTTGTAGCCGCGAAAGGATTTTTCCGAGACGCGGGCGTTGACGAGGAAGACGGGGATGCCGAGTTTCTGGGCGCGCCA
>JAPLTZ010000482.1 GCA_026397895.1 Verrucomicrobiota bacterium
GAGTCGGGCCGGAATTGGTACTATAGACTTAGGTAGTGGAGTAAACGCAAATCCCCCTGTTAGATGGAATTTATCACCAGCTTAATGAGTAGGACACATTGCGTTTAAAGAATAACATTTACGGGCAGGTTGGTCGGCTAGGCTTGATAACCCTGGCGCTTCGCAATGTATTACTCACGGCCTCCACCGCCGCTTCCGATAGACTAGCCTGCCCCAGTTATCAGCAATATGAGTAATACAATTAACGGTACAACACATCCATCCATTCCCAAGCCTGCCAGCACAGTAATAACACCGGAACAGGCTAAGACTGATCAATCCATAAGTGACTGTCAGCGCGCAATATTAAACTTTGATGATTACGATCTGAAGCGGTCGGTCCTAGGCGCAATCAGTAATAGAGCGCTAGATAACGAATCCCGCCTTGCTATAGTCAACGAGATTAAGCAGGGTCATAAACACACGCCAGACGATCGCGAAGAAGAAGACGATGGCGGACTGGTGATCGAGAATGCTAGAGAATTAATCGTGAAAACTATAGTAACCCCTCCTGAGCTTATTAAAGGCGTATTGTATCAGGGCGGTAAAATGAGCTACAACGCTCCTAGCAAGATGGGCAAGACCTGGAGCTTATTACACCTAGGCATATCTATCAGTGAAGGGCTGGACTGGTTTGGCTTTAAAACTACGAAAGCTAGGGTTTTGTTCATCAATCCAGAGCTTCAGAACTTCTCGTTTGAAAAGCGGGTTCAACTTCTGGGCCGTAATCTTAATGGTGTCACTGTGCTAGAGAATTTCGATTACGTATCTACCCGAGGCAAGCAACTATCCAGTACTAAACTCATTCCATTACTAGAGAAGAAGATTAAGACTGGTCAGTACGGGGCTATTATCCTAGACAGCATATACAAGCTTTACCCAGACGACACTGAAGAAAACTCCAACTCCGATATCGGACGTTTCATGGGTGGTCTGGAAAAGCTAGCCAATTACACAGGTGCAGCAATTATCTTTAGTCATCACTATTCTAAAGGCAATCAGGCTAAGAAAGCAGCTATAGATCGGCCAGGTGGTGCGGGCACTTGGGGACGAGACCCTGACACCGTTATATCAGCAACGGAACATGAAAAAGAACAATGTTACAGCGTAGAGTTCAATCTACGTGACTTCCCGCCAATTAACCCAATAACTATTCGAGTGAACTGGCCTAACGTAGTCAGGGACACTTCGCTAGACCCGAAGAAACTAAAGACAACTCAGTTTCCGGCTAAATACTCTCATACTGATATACTGAAGCTGTTGATCGTTAAACCATATACGACAACCGAACTTCAGAACGAGGTCAAGAGTGAGCTAGGCATGTCTTCCACCACGTTCTATGCCCTGTTGCCCGCTGTTCAAAAGACCGAGGGCGTCAAGAAGGGTAAAGACAATCGCTGGTCGTATATAACGCCGGCCTGCAATCCCGCTAATAACTAAAGCTAGCGGGTGGTGGTGGTCCTGGTTGTTCAGAGCGGCCGGGACTGCTGCTTAGTTAGTGACAGCATCATTTGTCCTCAGGTTAGTGGATTTATCGCAATCAAAGGTTACCGACAGCTTCCTCAAGCATATTTAATGACCTGCGATATAGGGCTAAGTCTGCGTGGTCGGCTTTCTTTGCGTGAGCATCAAATCGCTCGTTAATAACTTTACAATTCTCTGCGAACAACTTTTTGTCGCTGAAGATTTTCTCGAAGAGCGTCCATTCGCGGTCAAATATGGCTACTAGATCAGCCCAATTATATTTTTCTATTACATGTTCCGCAGTCACATCGGCCATTTTGATACGGCGTTTCTCCTCAATCACTTTCAACAAGCGGTCACTGACAGTTCCTTTTTGCTTTTGATGCAGTGAGTCAAAACGAATAAAGTTGAGAGCAATGTCCCTTAGCTTGCTCTCTAATAGATTCCGACGACGGTTAATAACCGCCAATTCTTCAGCCCATTCTTCA
>JAPLTZ010000311.1 GCA_026397895.1 Verrucomicrobiota bacterium
ATGAGCGGCATCTGGCCGCCTTCGAAACCGATGCGGATGCTGCTGCCGGAACGGGCCGTCTGGCCCTTGCCGCCGCGCCCGGAGGTTTTGCCGTGGCCGCTGGATTCGCCCTGACCGAGACGTTTCCGGCGATGCTTCGAGCCGGGACGGGGTTTGAGATTATGGAGACGCATAAAAATATCAGGCTACGACCGCCGCTGCCACCGGGGCTTCAGGCGTGGTCGCGGTTTTCCGGGGTGTGTATTTCAGGCCGCGCGCCGCGTAGATGTCCTCGGGGAGGCGCATCTGCAGGAGGCCGTTGAGCGTGGCTTTGACGACATTCGCCGCGTTCTTCGAACCGAGCGACTTGGTCAAAATGTCCTTGATGCCGGCGGATTCGAGGATCGCGCGCACCTTCTTGCCGGCGATGATGCCCGTGCCCGGCGAGGCCGGACGCAGCAAAACTTTCGCGCCGTCGAAACTGCAGAAAATCTCGTGGGGAATCGTGCCGTCCTTGACGACCACGTTCACCATGTTGCGCTTGGCGAATTCGCCACCCTTTTTGATGGCCTCGGAAACTTCCACCGCCTTGCCCAAGCCGATGCCGACGCGGCCTTTTTTGTCGCCGACCACGACGAGCGCGCTGAAGCTGAAGCGGCGTCCGCCCTTCACGACCTTGGCGGAACGGTTGATGAACACGACCTTCTCCACCAGATCATTGCCCTCGCCGTCGCGCTGCATGTCGGACTCGCCCGGATTCCGGCGGCGGGCGGGCCCGCGGCCTTGACCGCCACCCCCACGACCGAAACCACCGCGGCCCGGCCCCCGACCGCCACCGCTGTTGCCGCCGCCACCCGGCGCTTCGGGCACAATATTTTCAGTTACTTCAGCCACAATATCCTTTTCAGTTGGTTAAAATTTCAATCCGGCTTCGCGCGCCGCGTCAGCCAAGGCCTTGACCTTGCCGTGATAACGCGCCCCGGCGCGGTCAAACACGACCGCCTTGATGCCTTTGCCCTGCGCCGCCTGCGCCGCCGCCGCGCCGACCTTCTTCGCGCTCACCACGTTGGCCGCGAGCTTCTCGCGGTCGGGCATGGACTTGCTCGTCGTGGAGGCGGAAACCAGCGTCGCGCCGGTCTCGTCATCAATGAACTGCACATGGATGTGCTTGTTCGTAAAGCATACCGTCATGCGGGGACGATCTTTCGTGCCGCTGATTTTCTTGCGAATCCGCCATTGGCGAAGTTGCTTCAACTGCTGTTTCTTTTGCGTTCTCATTGGCTTTGGGCCACGGGTTTGGCCGTGGCTAAAAATTGTTATTGGACTGTCTTGCCTTCCTTGCGCACGACGCGTTCGTCGGAGTAGCGCACGCCCTTGCCCTTGTAAGGCTCCGGCGGGTAGAAGCTGCGGATTTCCGCGGCGACGCGACCGACGACCTGCTTGTCCGGGCCTTCGATGGTCAGCTTGGTGTTGTCCTCGACGGTGACTTTGATCTGGTCGGGAATGTTGTAATTCAGCGGGTGCGAGTAGCCGAGGCTCAGGTTCACGACCTTGCCTTGGACGGCGGCCTTGAAGCCGACGCCCTGGATTTCCAGTTTCTTGCTGAAGCCTTCGCTGACGCCCTTGACCATGTTGTTGACGAGCGCGCGGCTCAGGCCGTGGAGCGCCTTGGCTTCGGCATCCTCGCCTTCGCGGGCGACGACGATGTTGCCGCCTTCCACCTTGAGGCTGGTGCGCTTGGGCAGTTCAAAGTCGAGCTTGCCCTTCGGGCCTTCCACCAAAACCTTCTGGCCTTTGACCTCCACCTTGACTTTGGCGGGGATGGCGATGGGTTGTTTTCCAATTCGTGACATAAAAATCCTTACCAGACGTAGCAGAGCAATTCGCCGCCCAAGTTTTTCTTGCGGGCCGATGAATCGGTCATCAGGCCTTCCGAAGTCGAGAGAATCGCCGTGCCCAGACCGCCGCGGACGCGGGGGATTTCCGTCGCGCCGACATAACGGCGCAGGCCCGGCGTGCTGACGCGGCGCAGGCCTTCGATGACGCTCTTGCGGCCCTGATACTTGAGCGCGAGCTTGATCTTCTTCGCCGCGACCTTGCCTTCGACGGCGACCTCGGCGACGTAGCCTTCGGTCTTGAGAATATGGGCGATGCTCTCCTTCATTTTGGAGTAGGGCATTTCCACCGCCGGCAGGCGCACGCGCGAGGCGTTGCGGATGCGGGTCAACATGTCTGAAATCGTGTCCGTCATAAAATTATTACCAGCTGGCTTTTGTCACACCCGGAATCAATCCGTTCAACGCCGCCTCGCGGAACGTGAGCCGCGAGCAGTTGAACTTCCGCAAATAACCGTGCCGGCGACCGGTGATCGCGCAGCGGTTCACCATCCGCACCGGGCTGGCGTTCTTCGGGAGCTTCGAGATCCCGGCGTAATCCTTCTTGGCCTTCAGCTCCGCGCGCAGGGCGGCGTATTTCTTGACCGTGTCGGCCTTTTTCTTATTGCGCTCCAACCATGATTTCTTGGCCATAAAATTATTTCTTTTCGGCGAACGGCATGCCCATGAGTTTCAACAGATCGTATGCCTCGTCGTCCGTCGGCGCGGTGGTCACGATGGTGATGTCCATGCCCTGCTGGCGCTTGATCTTTTCCAGTTCGATTTCCGGGAAAATGGTCTGGTCGTTCACGCCCACCGAATAATTGCCGCGCCCGTCAAACGACCGGGGCGAAACGCCACGGAAGTCGCGGATGCGGGGCAGTGCGGCGGCGACGAGCCGGTCGAAAAATTCATACATCGCATCGCGGCGCAGCGTGACGCGGCAGCCGATGGCCTGGTTTTCGCGGAGCTTGAAGTTCGCGATGCTGTGGCGGGACATGCTGATGACCGGCTTGCGGCCGGTGATGAGCGCCAAGTCCTTGGCCGCATCTTCCACCGCGCCCTTTTCGAGCGAGGCGCTCACGCCCATGTTCACCACGATCTTCTCCATGCGGGGAATCTGGTGGACGTTGGTGTATTTGCGCTTGTCCTTCAGCGCGGGCACCACTTCGCTCTTATATTTTTCGTAAAGTCTGGCTTTCATTTTTTTGGGTCACGGATTTGGCCGTGACAGTGGGTAAATTTAGGTTGTCGCCGGGGCGGCGCCCCGTTTGGCGGCGCGGGCGTCAAAGCCCTCGGCCTTCGCCACGTTCGAGATGTGGACGGTGCCTTCGCGCTCGACGATGGCGCCGTTCGGGTTCTCCTGGCTCTTGCGCGTGTGCCTCTTGATCATCGCCACGGTTTCGATGCGCACCCGCTGTTTGTCGGTGAGGACTTCGAGGATCTTGCCGCGCTTGCCCTTGTGGGCGCCGGCAATCACCACTACTTCATCACCTTTTTTGACGTGAAACTTTGCCATAAAATCAAATCACTTCCGGAGCCAACGACACGATTTTCATGAACTTCTTGTCGCGCAGTTCCCGGGCGATGGGCCCGAAGATGCGCGTGCCGCGCGGGTTGAGCTCCTTGTCAATGATCACGCAGGCGTTGCTGTCGAAGCGCAGATACGAACCGTCATTGCGGCGGATGGACTGGCGCGTGCGCACGATGACCGCGTCGCAGACTTCGCCCTTCTTCACCGTGCCGTCCGGCGCGGCGACCTTGATGTGGACCTTGATGATTTCGCCCACCGCACCGTAGGTCTGGTTGCGGCCCTGCACGCCAATCATCCAGGCGATTTTCGCGCCCGTGTTGTCGGCCACATCTAAACTGGAACGTAATTGCAGCATAAAAAATCCGGTTAAACCGCCACTTTTTCCGGCTCGGCGTTGCGCTCAACCACTTCCACCAGGCGCCAGCGCTTCAGCTTGGACAAGGGCCGGGACTCCTGAATCCGCACGCGATCGCCCACCTTGGCCTCGCTCTTTTCGTCGTGCGCGTAAAATTTGGAAAATGCGGTGATCACCTTCTTGAATTGCGGGTGCGGGAAGCGGCGCTCCACGCGCACCACGATCGTCTTGGCCATCTTGTTGGAGATGACTTCGCCGACGCGCTCCTTGCGGTTGCCCCGGTCCAGATTCACAGTTGTCGTTGCTTCGGCCATAAAAAATTATGCTTTCTTCCGCAGTTCGGTGATGCGCGTCTCGACGCGCGCGATGTCGCGGCGCAGCGTGCGCAGCCGCGCCGGCTTTTCGAGCTGGGCGCTGGCCTGCTGCAGACGCAGGTTGAAAATCTCCTGCCGCAGGTCGCGGCCTTTGGCCGACAACTCCACGAGCGTCAAATCTTTCAGTTCAGACATTTTCATGTTGCTTGGTCTTCCGTCTTAACCCACATGGTGACGGGAAATAAACTTGGTGCGGATCGGCAATTTCGTCGCCGCCAGCCGCATGCTCTCGCGCGCCACCACTTCCGGCACACCGTCCACCTCGAACAAAATGTTTGCCGGCTTGATGACGGCCACCCAGCCTTCGAGCGGCGCCTTGCCCTTGCCCATCCGGGTTTCGAGCGGCTTCTTGGTGAATGATTTCTGCGGGAACACGCGCAGCCACATCTTGCCGCGGCGCTTCATGTAGCGGTTAATGGCCACGCGCGCGGCCTCAATCTGCTTGGCGTCGAGCCAGCACCGCTCCATCGCTTGCAATCCGTATTCGCCAAACGCAACCGTGTGGCCGGCCGTCGCCATTCCGGCGCGGCTGCCGCGGTGCATCTTCCGATACTTCACTCTGGCGGGCATCAATGGCATAACAAATTCCTAAAAATGGTTCAGTTCGCGGTCGCTTCGGCGGCGGCAGCCGGAACAGCCTTCGGCTGCGGCTTGTTGTCGCCCTTGCAAATCCAGCACTTCACGCCCAGCTTGCCGTAAACGGTGTGGGCTTCGGCAAATCCGTAATCAATCTGCGCCCGGAGCGTGTGCAACGGCACGCGGCCCCAGTGATACTGTTCGACGCGCGCGATTTCCGCGCCGCCCAACCGGCCGGCGCAACGAAGCTTGATGCCTTCCGCGCCGAAATCCTTGGCCGTCTGCAACGCCTTCTTCATCGCGCGGCGGAACGAAACGCGGCGCTCGAGCTGCAAAACGATGTTCTCGGCGACGAGCTGCGCGTCGGTTTCCGGCGACTTGATTTCCTGGATGTCCACGTAGACTTCCTTGCCGGTCATTTTGCTCAGGTCTTCCTTGAGCTTGTCGATTTCCGAACCCTTGCGGCCGATGACGACGCCGGGGCGCGCGGTCAGAATGGTGATGCGGCAGCGGCTCGCGGCGCGCTCGATCAAAATCTTCGGCACGGAGGCCGATTCCAACTTCTTCTTCAGCAGCGTGCGGATCTTGCGGTCTTCGGTGAGCAGCTTGCCGAAATCCTTTTTGTCGGCATACCACTTGGAGCGCCAGTCTTTGTTGACGGCGAGCCGCAGGCCTGTGGGATTGGTTTTTTGACCCATAAAAAATTATTCGTCCGTCAAAATGATCTTGATGTGACAGTTGCGCTTCAGGATCGGGCCGGCCGAACCGCGCGCCTTGGGCGTGAACCGCTTGATGGTCGTGGCCGCCCCGGCGACGGCTTCCTTCACGCGCAGCTTGTCGGCCTTCACGTTGTTGTTGTTCTCGGCATTCGCGATGGCCGAATCCAAAGTCTTCGCCACGAGCCGCGCCGATTTGCGCGATACGACCCGCAACACCGCCTGCGCCTGCAACGCCGGCAGCCCCTGAATCTGACGCACGACCTCGCGCATCTTCTGCGAGGACATCCGCACGTTTTTCATGATGGCTTGAACTTGCATAAAAATGACTATTTCGCCTCCGCCTTGGCCGTGTGCGCGCCGTGCTTCTTGAACGTGCGCGTCATGGAAAATTCGCCCAGCTTGTGGCCGACCATGTTTTCCGTGACGAACACGGCGTTGAAAATCTTCCCGTTGTGCACGCTGAACGTCAGCCCCACGAAGTCGGGCGTGATCGTCGAGCGGCGCGACCAGGTCTTGATCGGCAGCTTGGAGTTGGCCGCCTTGGCCTTGACCACCTTCTTCAGCAGATGCTCGTCCGCGAACGGACCTTTTTTGATTGAACGACCCATAAATTATTTCAGTTTCATCGGGCGACCGTCGCGCCGGACCAGAATGAACCGGTTCGAGTATTTCGTCTTCACGCGCGTTTTGTAACCCTTGGTGATGACACCCCACGGCGTCACCGGGTGACCGCCGCCGGCAGTTTTGCCCTGACCGCCACCCATCGGATGGTCAACGGGGTTCTTCGCCACGGCGCGGCTCAACGGATGAATACCGCGATGACGATTGCGGCCCGCCTTGCCGATAACGACATTTTCGTGCGTCACGTTGCCCACCTGGCCGAGCGTGGCGTAGCAATCCTCGTGAATCTTGCGGATTTCGCCCGAGGGCAGGCGCACCTGCGCGTAACCGGCATCGCGCGACATCAACGTCGCCGAGCCGCCCGCCGTGCGCACCATCTGCGCGCCGCGACCGGGAGTAAGTTCGAGGCAATGCAGCGGCACGCCAATCGGAACGGTCTTCAACGGCAGGCTGTTGCCGACTTCCGGCAGGGCCGCCGGGCCGCTCATCAATTTCGTCCCCACCGTCAGGCCGACCGGAGCGATGATGTAAGTCTTTTCGCCGTCCGTATATTGCAGCAGCGCCAACCGGGCCGTGCGGCGCGGATCGTATTCGATGGCCGTGACCGTCGCTTCCATGCCGTGCTTGTTCCGGCGAAAATCCACGTTGCGGATTTTCTGCTTGTGACCGCCGCCGAGCCCGCGACTGGTGACGCGACCGTAGTGGTTGCGCCCGCCCGTCTTCTTGCGGGTGAACACCAGAGACTTCTCCGGCTTCGTCTTGGTGATGTCGCTGAAGTCCGCGATCGTGATGTATCGCGTGGACGGCGTCAGCGGTCTAAATGATTTGACTGGCATAAAATCAATAAAATCCCCGGTCAGTAACTTTGAAGCGGCAGACCATTATTCCTGTCCCTGCTGGGAATCAGTTATCGGCCCGCAACTGCGCTGACCTATCGCCCTTTTGGGGCAACGGGACGGCGAAGCTACCAGATGCAAAATGCCGTGCAAGAGTTTTTTTGAATTATTTTGGTCGGCTGCGGCAAAAACCGCCCCCGGCTCACGCCTCGCGGAAACTGCGCCACCAGTTCAGCGGCAGCAGGCCGAGGAGGATGAGCGCCACCTGCGCGGGCATGAAGATGTAGTAGAGCCACACAAACCCCGCCTCCATGAAGCCGTAGCTGTGCAGGCCGATGCCCAGCATGTTCACGCCGAACCACGAGAAGGCCGTGATGATGTTGCCGAAGATGGCGAGGTTCATCAGCCCGCGCTCGCGCACCAGCCCGCCCCAGCGCGCGTGCAGGATGAGGGCGTTCCACAGGACGATGAGCAGCGCGCCGTTTTCCTTGGGGTCCCAGCCCCAGAACCGCCCCCACGATTGGTCGGCCCAGATGCCGCCCAGCACGGTGCCGACAAAGCTGAACAGCGTGGCGAAGCAGACGATGCCATAGACCATCCGCACGAGCGCCTTGCCGATGTTGAGGTCGCCGGTGATTTTGCCGGCGGCATCAGGCTTGCCCAGCGGGGTTGAAAGGATGGGCGTGAAGATGCCGAGCAGGACGTAGGCGATGGCGAGCATGCCGGCGACGAACGTGGAAGCGTAGCCGATGGTCACGGTGACGACGTGGGTGGCGAGCCAGAAATTCGTGTCGAGCACGGCGCGGAGCATCTCCATGGTGTCGCCGCCGAGCGCGAGGTTGTGCGCGATGAGCAGCGTCACGAAGCCGGCCATCCCGGCGACGGCGCTGCCGAGGCCGATGCGATAGACGCGTTCCAGCACGAGGCCGAGCACGCACGCGCCCCAGCCGATGAAGATGGCGGAGGAATAAAGATTCGTCACGGGCGGGCGGCCTTCCAGCACCATGCGGAAGATGATGCCGAAGGTGTGGACGACGAAGGCGAGCGCGATGAGGTAGAACGCCGAGCGCCGCAGCGATTCGGAAAATCCCGGCCACAACCCGTAGGTGGCCAGCGCGCCCGCCGCGAGGAGGAGGGCGAAGATGTAGATGATGGTGGCGTGGAGGAAGGCTTTCACGTCGTTGAAATAAAACTCGGCGCGGCCTTTGGAAACTTCCTTGTCGAACTTGGGCGCGAGCCAGGTTTTGTAACCGGCGACGGCGCTGTTGAATTCGGCGGCGTCATCGTGGCCGTAGGCGGTGGCCATGCGGGCGAAGAAGTTGACGGCGGGGTGGATTTCGCCGGACTGGATGGAGGCGAGCAGGCTCGTGCCGAGGTTGGCCCAGGCGTTGCGGTTCTCTTCGGGGTTGGCGGGCGGGATGGTGAGGGGATAGGCGTAGTTGGCCACGTTTTCAAACTGTCCGGCCAGGTCGGTGAACTTTTTCAGCGCGACGGCGTCGGCCTTTTCGCCGTTCTGTTGGGCGCGGAACGCGGCGAGGCCGGCGGGCAGCGCGGACTGGTAGTCGGCGACGAGGCGGGTCAGGTCGTGCGTGCCTTCGGGTTGCAGGCTGTTCTTGATGCGCTGGTAGAGGGCGACGGCGTTGGAGAGTTTGGCGACCTGTTTCTGGTAGGTGGTCTGGTGCGCCTCCTCGACGGCATGGGCCTTGTTGCCCTGATCGTTGATCTCGCGGAGGACGGGTTCGAGTTCGTGGAAGGTGTAGTAGCGGAGGCCGGATTTCTCGACGCCTTTTTCGCCGAGCTTGAGCTCGCTGATGAGGTCGGGGTGGTGAATCAGGAAAATGGGGCGCGTGTCGGCGACCTCGGGCTTGAACATGGCTTCGAGCAGCCAGTCGGTGGACTTGAGCTTCTTCGGGTGATGCCAGAATTTCCACGAGGGGACCTGCTCCAGCGGCACGTCGCCGGTGCTGCGGATTTGCAGGAGCGTGTTGCGCGCGACGGAGTCGAAGGGCTGGATGCGACCGCCGAGGAGGACGGGCAGGCGGCCGAATTCGCGGGTGTGCAGCGCGCCGTCCTTCTTCGGCAGCATCACGACGATGATTTCGGTGGCGAAGAGCGCGAGGAAGAACCAGGGGATGAGTTTGAACAGTGTTTTCATGCGGTTTTCCGTTTGGCGGCGAAGCGGAAGAGGTGGGTGAGGAATTGAATCAGCAGGCCGATGGAGACGAGCACGCAGGAGAAATACGGCGTGAGCCAGCTCGGATTATGGACGACTTGCAGGACGGTGCCCTGATTGTCGGGGTCGAAGCTAGCCTGGTAGAACGTGTCGCCGGCGTAGCGGAGCGGGGTGTTCATCTTGATGAGGACTTCGCGGCTGTCGCCGTTGCCGGCGTTTTCCACGCGAACGCGGCTGGAGAAGTTTTTGGGGATGTCCGTGCCCGCATATTTGTCGTGCCGGAACTCGACGAGGTGCAGGCTGAAGGGCTTGTAGTAGCGCACGGGACGGAGTTGCATCAGGAACTTGCGGCCGTCGTGGACGAATTCCTGCGGGTGGGTCAGCAGGCCGGACACGAGGAATGTGCCGAGCGAGCCTTGCGGCGTGACGGGCTCGACGATGCCAGCGGGCGTGTCGCGGCTGCTCATGGTGGTCTCGTGCGGGAGTTCCTTCCACCGGAAGTTCCCGCCAAAGCCGGCGGTGGTGTTCACGGGGTCGAGCATCGGCGCAGGCTGGTCGGTCACCACGGAGTTGGGGAAGAATTTTTTCACGCGCAGGGTGAAGGGCAGTTTTGGAACTGCAATCTCATCCAGCTTCACCAACCGTCTCGCGGGGATGGTGACGACCGTGTCCAGCTCCGCCTCAGAGGTGTCCGTGATGGCGAGTTCGAAATCCCGGTCGGCTTCGGAATAATTCTTCGTGCCGCCGTTGCGGATGTGCATGGAACTTTCCGTGGAGAGGTAGTCAGTCAGGAATTGCCCCACCAGCAGCAGCACCACGCCGAGGTGGATGAGCGCGACGCCGATTTTCCGCTTGCCCGGCTGATAATAGCGGATGTGCGCAGCGAACAGATTGATGAGCAGCAGGCCGCCGATCATGTAGCCGCCGGGGTAAATCGGGATGCGCCAGCCGCCGCTCGCCGGCTGCCAGAAGACGAAGAAGCTGCGGAAAAATTCGTTCTGCGCCTTGTAGAGGCCGAGGCTCGCCTGCGCGATTGTGCCCCAGAACACCAGCACCGTGCCCAGCGCGAGCAGCACCACCGTCAGCTTCAGCGAGGTGAAAAATCGGACAAGTCGGTCGAGCATAATCAGTATTTCACTCCTTGGACGAATTTCGTGAACGCGTCCTTCTGGCTTTCGACAACGGACGCGTCGCCCATCAGTTTGTAAAACCACGTCTGGCCGTTCTGCGGGACAATCGCGCCGACGAGCCGCGCGGGCTGGCCGCTGCGCGCGTCCTTGCCGCCGAAGTCCACGAGCGACGCCTTGCCGCCGGAGATGTCCAGCGCCTTGACCTCGGTGGCGAGTTCGGCAGCGGAAAATTCCGCGAGGCCGAGCTGCTTGCGCCAGCGGTTGACGTTGCCCGCCAGCCCGCCGCCGTCGCCGGTGGAGGTGCTGACGTTGACCGTCGCTTTCGCCTCGCCCGCGCCGGCGATGGTGAATTTGGCGATGAGGAATTGTCCGCCCGGAATCTCCGTCCAGCCGGCGGGCACTTGCCAATTCGGTTTGCCCTCGCTGGAAATCTCGCCGGTGGCGGGCGGAATCGCGCCCATCATGTCACCGCCGCCAATCGGTGGATGATCCGGCGGCACTGCGGCGGACGCGGCGGGCGCGGCGGAGGCGAAGTCGAGAGTTTTGAGAAATTCGAGGAACGCGGGCTTCTGCGCGGCCACCACCGCGTCGTCGCCGGTCATCTTGAAAAACCAAGCGGTGCCGTCGCGGTGCTGGATGACGCCGAAGACGCGCGGCGGGTCGCCGCTGCTGGGATTCGTGCCGGTGAGCTCGTAGAATTTCGCCGGCTGCCCGCCCGCCTCAATCGCTTCGCCGGACTTTGCGATTTCCTCCGGCGTCGCCGGTTTCAAGCCGACCTGTCCGCGCCAGCGGTTGACATTGGGCGCGTCACCGCCCGCGAGACCGCGGCGCGGTTTCCTTGGCCACGCGATAGACTTTGATCTCATCGCGGTCGCAGCCGGTCAAGGCGACCAGCGCGACTCCCGCCAACACGCCGCTGAAACCGGAAAAATTCAAATTCTTCACCGGCCAATCATAGCCTGCCTTTCCGGTGCAGGGCAAGCGGGGCGGAACAAATTCTCGCCCGTTCCTAAAATTTTCTTTATCGTGCCGCCGCATCGTGAGCCAGCCCTACGAAGAATTGTTGGAAGGCGACAGCGTGCTGCGCCTCGCGCCCGGCGCGCGGCACGAGCTGGTCTGCGGGCGACTGCACGGGCTGGTCGCCGCCAGCGTGGCGAACTTCGCCGGCACGCGGTTGCTCCCGGCACGCTCCCGCGTGCAACTCGCGCACCACACGTTCATCTGCCCCGACCTCGCGCTGGTCACGGCGGCCACCGGCAAGTTGTGGCTCGCGGCGGAAGTCGTCAGTTCCGACGACCACCATGCCGACACGGTCATCAAGAAGCAGCTTTACGAGGCGGCGAAACTGCCACGGCTCTGGATGCTCGACCCGCGCTACGACAACGTAGAGGTTTATCACGCCCACAGCTACGGACTGATTTTACGGGGCATCCTGACTGGCCCGGAGCGGTTGACCGAAAAACTGCTGCCGGAATTTGAGCTGGGCGTCGCGGACCTGTTCCGCGCCGCCGGCTGAACGGGATTATGACGAAGACTTTCAACGCAAAGGCGCAAAGACGCAAAGCCGCCAAGTTGATTTCGGCTGCCGAAATGAAACTGCGGTTCTTATTCCGGTTGTCCGGTGCATTGCCCTTGCGTCTTTGCTCCTTTGCGCCTTTGCGTTAAATTCCGGTTGAAATTATTGTCATGTCCGACGAACTGCAAACCATCGCCGCCAAGCTCGGCTTGGAGAAATACCGCCGCCACATCTTCCTCTGCACCGACGCCGCCGAACCAAAGTGCGCGCCGCGCGAAGCGACGTTGCGCTCGTGGGAATTTCTCAAAGCCCGCCTCAAGGAACTGAAACTCACCGAGCCGAACTCGCTCGTCTATCGCACCAAGGCGAACTGCCTCCGCGTCTGCGTGGACGGGCCGGTTGCGGTGGTTTATCCCGAAGGCGTGTGGTATGACGGTTGTTGTATTAAGTGGTATTTACTCAACTAACTAAAAATCAACCTTTTGCCCCCGTTAAACAGTGATGTTTCATTTGTCGGAACATGGCAAAAAGGCCTGTTTTCTGCCGTATGGAATTTCGTCAAAGACGAACTCTGCCACCGGCCGGCCGCCAATGAGATGTTCCTGAATGATGCGTTCCAAGGCAGCAGGGCTACAGCTATGATACCAAACAGCCTCTGGGTAAACCACGGCCACGACGCCACGCGTACAGGCACGTAAGCAGTTTGCCTTTGAACGATACACCAACGGATCAGCACCATCCAAATTCAATTCCTTCAATCGCCGTTTAAGGAATTCCCAAGCCGCTAAAGATTCTTCACGTGGACAGCATTTGGAGTTGTCTGCCACGCATAAAAAGATATGACGCCTAGCTTGCATAAAGCAGTAAACACAATGCCGCGCACCTCCTGCCAGAGCAAGCCTCCTCATTCAGCCTGATCCAGTTCCCACCTCGTCCTGCATAGACCTTGACGCCTTGCATTAATTCGTCAAAGTGGCTGGGCTTGCTATGAAAGACGAAACCCTAAACGCGAAAACAAACGAATAATTCTCTTTGCCTGGGTCGCGGTATGAACATGAGTAGTCGTAGGAGGTTTCAATCTAGCCGTTACATATTCTACTGAAGATGGTTTTACTTTCACAAGTTATACGGTAAGAAATGCAGGAATAATATAATATGAAACACTCACAATCCATCAGAGAGATGATGAAAAGCTTCGTACAAAGCGCCGGCAGCTTGATGAAAGTGACCAAGAATGAGGATTTTGAGCATCAACGATTCATGTATGGTAAAATATTTGCTAAGCCTTCTAAGCGCCTGGCTTTACTTCTTGCAGTTGAACGGGAAGTACTCGTGCTAGTCACTAATTTCGATGACCAACAAGTCAGGACTGTAAAAGCTGTAAAACATGTGATAGACAGCGAAGGGGGTCGCGTCGAAACCACGCTCGCAATCGTAGTACACAACGATCCATCTGGTAACGCTAAGTTAAAGAAGTGGGGGCGCGACATCGGATTGTCGATACTGCCAATCTATTTTGGCTTGCAACTCCCAAGAGAGGACGAATTTGAAAGGGTATTATGTCGCGAGCTGTTTTCCCATGATCCATTTGATGTAACCGGTCCAGTGTCAGATGACAGTCAGTTTTATGGACGGCGAACTGAGGCTCAAGATTTAGCAAGACAGCTTCAAAAAGGGCAGGTACGGACATGTCTAGGAATAAGAAAGATAGGAAAGACGTCCATTCTTAATCGTGTAGTGAACACCCTTAGAATTAACCACGAATGTTATTCTGTAATGATAGATTGCTCCAAAGATCACGTTGCAGCCATGCGGGCTAACCAACTACTCGACGCAATAGCTACAGCGGTGCACACAGCATCACAGACAGACGAGCACTATTCCGTTATTCAACAGTCATCAACCACTCAATCAGTCAGCGTTTGTGCAAACAAACTTTTGGCTGTCATAACTTTTGGCTGTCATTAATACATGCGACCTGCCGATAATCCTGTTCTTCGACGAGGTTGATTACATTACACCGAGCAGTCCCACAGCACCGCATTGGCAAAATGAATTTAATGTCTTTTGGAGGAACTTCCGCACCATCTATCAAGAATGTAGCAGAAGCAAACAAACACTTTCACTATTAATTAGTGGAGTTTCTAGCCAATGGTTTTCAGTGGAGTCGATCGCTGGTGTAGAAAATGCCGCACTTGCAATGATTCCTGAAGAATATTTAAGTCCATTACAACGAGGTGCGAGCATTGCTATGATTCGCGATATTGCTCGAACCTGCGGGTTGCAGTTTAATGAAGAGAATGCAGAACCAATTGCCGCAGCGTGTAGCGATATTCCATTTTGGATTCGGAAGGCTTGTTCCTATATTCACCGCAACATAGACGTTCAGTCACGCCCGTTGAAGCCAGCTAAAGATAGGGTTCAAAGCCTGTTAGATGCGTTTATAGAGACGGAAGGTTCAGCGCTTTCACAAGTAGCCTTGGCACACTTATTTCGAGTTTATCCTGAACTTGAAAAAGCTGCTGTTGCCTGTTTGAATAATCAATTCACTCAAGTTAACAAGTCGTTGCGTATGCAACTAGAAAGGTATGGAATAATTGCAACGATGGCAGGGAGGAAATCGATTTCTGGATCGATGCTCGAGCATGGACTGCGTAACCTAATCACAAATAAACAGGCAGACGAAAAGAAAGACATCTCCAATAATAAAGAGGAAAAACCCTTACCACTTTCATTTGCAAACAATGAAGAATGGGCTGAAGAATTGG
>JAPLTZ010000046.1 GCA_026397895.1 Verrucomicrobiota bacterium
AACCGGGTGCTCACGATGGATCTTCACGCGCAGCAGATCCAGGGGTTCTTCGACATTCCGGTGGATCACCTTTATGCCGCGCCGGTGATGTATGACTACCTGCGCAAAAAGAATCTGGAAAATCTGGTCGTCGTCAGCCCGGATGTGGGCGGGTTGAAGATGGCCCACGCCTACGCCCAGGTGCTCAACACGGATCTGGCGATTGTCGCCAAGCGGCGCAAGAGCGCGACGGAGGTCGAATCCACCGCCATCATCGGCGAAATCCGCGGCAAGAACGTGCTGATGGTGGACGATCTGACGGAGACGGCGGGCACGCTGACGACGGCGGCAACCTTGCTGAAAAAGAAGGGGGCGAAAAAGATTCTGGCGTGTGTATCCCATGCGATTTTGGGCGAGATCGGCATCGAAAGATTGAAGAAATCTGCCATTGACGAACTGATAACAACTGATACCGTCTGCCGCCCTGCGATTGACGGCGTGAAGATAACGACGTTGTCGGTGGCGGGACTTTTGGGCGAAGCCATTAAACGGATTCACAATAATTCGTCGGTGAATTCGCTCTTTGAGTTCAAAGGCGGGCGGACCAGTTAGGCCGTTCGAAGATAAACTTAAGCAATGAAAACTGTAAATTTGAACGCGGCGCTGCGCACGCAGACCCGTCACGGTGAAGTAAAAAAACTCCGCGCCTCCGGCCGGGTTCCGGCAGTCATCTACGGCCGGGAGCTCCCGCAACCTCAAAACCTTGAGCTCGACTCAAAGGAATTGACCAACCTCATCAAGCACTCCGTCTCGGAGAATCTGCTGGTGGACTTGGTCGTCAAAAACGACGCGCGCCCGAAGCGCCTCGCGCTGGTGCAGGAAATCCAGCACCACGCCTTGAGCGGCAAAGTGCTGCATGTTGATTTTCATGAAGTCGCTGAAAACGAGAAGGTGACCATCTCGGTCGCCGTTGAAAGCGTCGGCGAAGCCATCGGGGTCAAGGCGGATGGCGGCATCCTTGAACACGTCCTGCACAAACTCAAGGTGCGGGCGTTGCCGAAAGATTTGCCCGAAGTCCTCACGGTGGACGTCAGCCATCTCAAAATCGGCCAGTCCATCCACATCGGCGACATCAAACCGCCGGCGGGTGTGGAAATTTTGGGCGACAAGCATATTTCCGTTCTCGCCGTTGCCGCACCGATCACGGAAGCCGAGGAAGCCGCTGCGGCTGCGGCGGCAGCGCCTGCGGCGGGCGAAGTCGAGATGACCAAAGAGAAGAAGGAAGAAGGCGCGGAGGGCGAAGCCAAGGCGGGCGAGAAAGCCCCGGCCAAAGGCGACGCCAAGGCTGCTGCGGCTCCGGCCAAGGATGCCAAGGCCGCCGAAAAACCGGCCGAGAAGAAGAAGTAATTTGCAATGCCGCCGGACTGCGGTCCGGCGGTCATCCCTTTTCCGCGCATGGAGCATTTGCATCTCATCGTGGGATTGGGGAATCCGGGCAAAGAATACGCCCGGACGCGGCACAACGCCGGTTTCTTGCTGGTCGAGAAGTTGGCGGAACGCTGGCGGGCGGGATGGACGCTGGAGAAAAAGTTCCAGGCGCGCATCGCCCGGGCCGGCCAAAAGGTTTTGTGCCAGCCGCAGACGTTCATGAATCTGAGCGGCGCGGCGGTGGGAGCGGTGCTGAATTTTTACCGCGTGCCGGTCGGACAGTTGGTGGTCGCGG
>JAPLTZ010000096.1:0-611 GCA_026397895.1 Verrucomicrobiota bacterium
GCTGGACAGCCTTTCGCAGAATTCTTCAACAGGTTGGTAAGGGCTGGAATCCAGTTCGGTCAGAAGATCATTGATGTAACTTGCTTTTACACGTTGAATGGTTGGGCGCAACGTGCCTTCTTTTATACCGGTGATGCCACCTGCCTCCAGATGTTCTTGAACATCAGACGGACGGATGTTCAGTGGATCAATCCCAGAACCTTCGGCGCACAGGGCTTCGAAAGCCTGCCTGACATAATTGGAGGCAGGAATCGGGGACTGGACTGGCTGCGGTTGAGAAACCGCCATCTTTCTTTGCAAGGTGTTGGCGGTGGTTACCCTGGCCGCGATGTAGGACTTCAGGGCTTCCTGAAATTCCTGTTTCCAGGACGTCTCGATCTGCCTGTACTCCAGCAATCTGCGTTTGTTCTCTTTGTACACCCAGCCCAGATAATACCCGGAGATCCGTGCCGCCGGGTAAAGTACCAGAACCGGCAGCACCGCAATCGCCAGCAGCACAATACTCTTTACAATCGTTTCAGCAGCAGTTCCCGGCGGGATGATCTGGAAATAGAGCAGCCCGCGGAATATGCCGGCAGTCGCGGCGGTGATCCCGGCCGCCCAATGGCTCC
>JAPLTZ010000096.1:631-2717 GCA_026397895.1 Verrucomicrobiota bacterium
GGGTTGTTCGTCGCTTTCGCCCCTTGCGAGCCCCATCGAAGTCAGGGTGAAGTCGATCCCCATCACAGCGGCAAGTGCAAAAATGCCGGAAATTAACATGATCGCGGGATTGGTGATGACGACGCCAAACTCTTTGGCCAGGACTTCCAATTCCAAAAAGTAAAACACGGTGCCGGTGGCTCCGGCAGTGGTGAGATTGATCGCTGCTGTGGAAATGTGCGCAACAGTAGCTTTGCTGCCGATATCCTGATTTGTAGCCGGGGTGTATGGCTCTAGCGGGTGTGTCAGTTTGTATTCAATTTCAAAAGCTTTGACATATCTTTCGCGTTGATTTAGTTCGAGCTCGGTTGCGTCTAGTAGCGACTTGCCGAAATCAACGGACATTCTCACCTCGTTTCATGTCGCACCTTGACTGGAGTTTTTCAATCGTTCGATCAAGTCGATCTCCGCGCCAGTCAAAAGCGCCAAGTGCGTTGGAAAGTTTCATCGCAAATGCCAGGCTTTCAGGTTTTAATCTTAGAGCAGTCGCAATATTTTCCCCGGCCACCGAGATGGCAAACGAGTTCTGCGCGTCCACACCGCACGCCTCAACGCACTTGTAGCAGAGGATGCACTTGCTGTAGTCGCGGATGTAGAGGTCGTTGTCAATCTTGACCGGCTGGGCCACCGTCTCTGCAGTAGAGCCATCGGTGATGTGGTGGTGGCCGGCGTGGCGTTCGTCGCGCTCGTTGGCGGCGGCAGCCCCGCCCCGAGGCCCAAACCGCTCAGGATCGGCCCCGTAGCGCGCCATGTAGGCGGCGATGGTCTGGTCCGGCAGGGCAGGTCCCGCAAGGTCAACGTCCACTGAGGAGGCCAGCAGCTCCAGCACAAGCTTGCGTGAGTGGCGGACCCGCTCGTTCTCGGTGTTGACGTTCATGCCCTGGCTCACCTTGGCCGAGCACGACGGCGTGAGCACCTTGCCGCCGCTGTCCACGACGCACAGCCGACAGACGCCCTCCGGCTCCACGGTCTCGCCATGACAGAGCGTGGGGATGTCGATGCCCTGGGCCCGGCAGGCCGCGAGAATGCTCGAGCCCTTGGGGACCATGACGGGGACGCCGTCGATGGTCATCTCCAGCAGCTCCGGCGCGCGTCGTCCGGGAGGTCCGGGGATCTTGGGCGAGCGTGCGGGCGATGTGGTGTAGATCAGCGGATCAGGGCCAATCCAGGTCTCGTGCTGCTCCACTTCGTGGGCGCCCACGGCCGCCTCGTCGCTCATGCGCCAACGCCCTCGAGCACGCCGCGGAGCTTCAGACCGGAGGCCAGCGCGTCGTTTGCCGTCTGGCCCAGACCGCAGATGGACGCATCACGCATGGCGATGCCAAGGTCGTTGAGGAGGGCGATCTCGTCCGCCACGGACCCGCGCGGCTTACCGGCGGCGAGGCGTGCAAGCAGCTCCTCCTGGCGCACGGTGCCAACGCGGCACGGGACGCATTGCCCGCATGACTCGTCGCGGAAGAACTCCGCAATGCGCCGCAGGATGTCCAGGATGTCGGTGGTCTCGTCAAACACCACGATGGCGCCGGCGCCCAGCGTGGCACCCGCCTCCTTGGCGTGCTCAAACGTGAGCGGCATGTGGAGCGCCTCGGGTCCCACAAAGACGCCCGCCGCACCGCCAAGGTTGATTGCCTTGACGGCTTTGCCGCCGGCGATGCCGCCTGCAAGGTCAATCAGGTCGCGCAGCGTGATCCCAAACTCGGCTTCGTAGACGCCTGGCCGCTCAACGTGCCCGGAGATGCTGAAGAGCTTGTGGCCCTTCGACCCCTTCGTGCCCAGGTTGGCGTAGGCGGTGCCGCCCTCAAGGATGATGGAGGGCACGTTGGCCAGCGTCTCCACGTTGTTGAGCACGGTGGGCTTCTGGAAGAGCCCGGCGGTGGTGGATCGGGCCGCCTTGTTGCGGGGCTCGCCACGCTTGCCCTCGATGGACTCGTAGATGGCGGTGCCCTCACCGCAGACGTAGGCGCCACCACCCCGGCGGATCTCGATGTCGAAGGCGAAGCCAGCGCTCCTGACGTCGGCGCCAAGCAGGCCGCGCTCTCGGGCTGCA